>JBMUAP010000025.1:0-13745 GCA_049454155.1 Blastocatellia bacterium | reverse complement strand
GGGTTGTGGGGGGGGGGATTCTGGGAGCAGGGGCTCTCTTTTTCTGGATGATGAGTTTTCCACGTAAAGAAGACGTCCAAGGTTGAGGAAGGAGGTGGAGATGGCATTGTTGTCGGTAGAAAAGATCGCCAAGACTTTTGGGATCAAGCCTCTCTTCTCCGAGGTGACATTTGGTCTCGATGCAGGAGAGAAGATCGGGGTCATCGGGGCCAACGGATCTGGAAAGAGCACCCTGTTGCGGGTGATCGCGGGGGAAGAGGTTCCGGACACGGGACGGGTCGTCCTGGCCAATGACCGACAGGTGGCGATCTTGCCACAGGATCCTCCCTTTCAACCAGGGGAGACGATCCTCGAGGCGGTCTTCGAAGGTGGGAATGGCGCCCTGCGGGAGAAGTTGGCCCGGATTCGGCAGTATGAGGTGGCGTGCCAGGAGTTGGCGGAGCAGGGAGGCACGGAGAAGAAGCTCCTGGCGCGAGTTGCAGAGCTGGCCCATGAGATCGAAGTGATGGGGGCTTGGCAGATCGAGGCGAAGGCCAAGGCGATGTTGACCGAGCTGGGGGTCCTCGACTGGACGGCACAGATGGGAACGCTCTCTGGCGGGCAACGCAAGCGGGTCGCGCTCGCCCACAGCCTGCTGACGGAGCCAGACCTCTTGATTCTGGATGAACCGACCAACCATCTCGATGCGGAGACGGTCGACTGGCTGGAGCGGGCACTCGGAGAGTTTCCGGGAGCCATCCTTCTCGTGACCCATGACCGGTACTTTCTCGACCGGGTGGTTCGACGGACCATCGAACTCGATCGTGGCCAAGTGAGGAGCTACCAAGGCAACTACGCGCGTTATCTCGAAGAGAAGCAGGCGCATGAGGATCGACAAGCCGTCGAAGCGCAGAAGCTTCGGCAGATGGCACGACGGGAGCTGGAGTGGCTGCGGCGGGGGCCAAAAGCGCGGACGACCAAGGCCAAGGCTCGGGTCGAGCGGGCAGAGTCGGTCATCGAGCAGGCCCGACACGCCACGGCCGATCTGGCGGGTCGCAGAACGCTCGAGTTGGAGTTCGAGACAACCCGCCTCGGCGGAAAGATTCTCGCCGTCGAAGGCGTCACCCACGGGTATGGAGAGAGGGTGCTCATTCGCGATTTCAGTTACTCGTTCAAGCGGGGAGATCGCATTGGCGTCATTGGCCCCAATGGATCCGGGAAGACGACGCTCCTCGAGATCCTTGCCGGGACTAAACTTCCGGATGCCGGCAAGGTAGAGATCGGACAGACTGTCCGTCTGCGGTACTATCGCCAGGAGATTGCCGAGGCCGACCCGGCTCAGCGTCTGATCGATCATCTCCGGGAGGTGGCTGAGCGCATCGAGCTGGCCGATGGGGAGGAGCTGACGGCGAGTCAGATGCTCGATCGGTTTCTCTTCCCGCCAGCGACCCAATACCAGCCAATCGGCTCCCTTTCCGGGGGAGAGCGGCGACGGCTCGCCCTCTTGCGGGAGCTGATGGCGGCTCCGAATGTGCTGCTCCTCGATGAGGTGACCAACGATCTTGACCTGCCAACCCTGGTGGCGCTTGAATCGTACCTTGACCGGTTTCCAGGGTGTCTCGTCGTCGTCAGCCACGACCGGTATTTTCTTGATCGAACGGTCGAGACGATCTTTCGCTTTGAGGGGGAGGGGCACATCCGGGAGTACCCGGGCAACTACAGCGCCTTCCGGGAGCGGCAGATCGAGGAGCGCGCCGAGCAGGAGGAGCGGAGAGTCGATCCACCGGACGTTACCGTTCGTCGTGTGCCAGAGGTCCCCGGATCGACATCCCCTCGCCTTTCGTACAAGGAGAAGCGGGAGTTGGATCAGTTGATCGATCGGATCGCGCAGCAGGAGGCACGAAAAGGGGAGATCGAGGCGATCCTGATCGAGCGGGCGAGCGACCATCTGGTTGTCGCTCAGCTCTACGACGAGTTGCAGTTGCTTGAGCCAGCCCTCGATCGTGACCTGACGCGGTGGGCGGAGCTGGCCGATCGGGATATCTGACGCCACACATCACGGACAGATCGATGGAAGAGAGGAGAACCAGATGCGAAGCTACCGCTTGAACTTGAAGAAGAGTCGGGGCGGATGTTGGGCTATACTCTTGGTGGTTGTCTTGAGTGTCGGCCTCACCGCGCAGGATCGGATTGCCAGCCGGACCTGGGCGACACGTTCGGAGGTTGTCGCCCGCAATGGGATGGCGGCGACCAGCCAGCCCCTCGCCACCCAAGTTGCGATCGATGTGCTCAAACGAGGTGGGACCGCCGTCGACGCCGCGATCGCCGCCAACGCGACGCTCGGCGTCGTTGAGCCGATGATGGATGGGATTGGCGGCGATCTCTTCGCGATCATCTGGGATGCCAAGACGAAGAAACTCTATGGTCTCAATGCGAGTGGACGGTCCCCGGCCTCGCTCACTCTCGCCCATTTCCGGGAGAGAGGGCTGCGGTCGATTCCGGGGTCAGGACCGCTCTCGATCACCGTTCCGGGTTGTGTCGATGGGTGGGCCGAGATGCACCGCCGTTTCGGGCGTCTTCCATTCGACCAGATCCTGCAACCAGCGATCGAGTATGCCCGCGAAGGCTTCCCCGTCTCGGAGCAGATTGCCTTCGATTGGGGCTACTATGGCCGCGCCTACCGCGAGTCATCCTCCAATTTCCGTGCCCTCTACACGATCGACGGGCGGGTACCTGTCAAAGGGGATGTCGTCTCCAACCCCCTCCTCGCCACGACACTGGCCAAGATTGCCCGCGGGGGGCGAGATGTCTTCTACCGGGGGGAGATTGCCCGGGCAATCGATACCTTCTGCCGCAGCGAGGGGTGTTTCCTGACGGCGGAGGACTTGGCGGCCCACCGGTCAGACTGGATCGACCCGGTCTCGACCAACTACCGGGGCTATGATGTCTGGGAGCTTCCCCCCAATGGACAGGGGATCTCGGTTCTCCAGATGCTCAACCTTCTCGAGCCGTACGATCTGCGAAAATTTGGCTTCGGGAGCCGGGAGCATCTGCACTACTTTGTCGAGGCCAAGAAACTGGCCTATGAAGATCGCGCGAAGTTCTATGCCGATCCCGCCTTCAACCGCTTGCCAGTGAAGCACCTGATCTCGAAGGCCTACGCCGAAGAGCGACGGAAGCTGATCTCCGATACCAAGGCCGGAGTCGATTATGGTCCCGGCAACCCGGCACTCCAGCAGGGAGATACGGTCTATTTGACGGTAGCAGATCGGGAAGGGAATATGGTCTCCCTTATCCAGAGCATCGCCTCCGCCTTTGGGTCCGGCGTCGTCCCCGATGGGGTCGGGTTTGTCCTTCATAATCGAGGAGCCTCCTACACGCTCGAAGAGGGGCATTACAACACGTATGCCCCACGCAAGCGCCCCTTTCACACCATCATTCCCGCCTTCGTCACCAGGCAAGGGGAGCCATTCCTCAGTTTTGGGGTGATGGGCGGGGCCTTTCAACCGCTTGGGCACGTCCAGGTGATCATGAACATCATCGATTTTGGGATGAATCTGCAGGAGGCGGGGGATGCGCCGCGGATCGATCACGCCGGATCCTCACAGCCGACCGGGGCCAAAGCAACAGATGGAGGGCAAATTCTCCTCGAATCGGGTTACTCCTATGAAACGATTCGCGAGTTGATGAAGATGGGCCATAAAGTTGGCTACAGTCTGGGGTTGTATGGGGGATACCAGGCGATTCGCTTTGACCCACGGACGCGCGTCTATTACGGCGCGTCCGAGTCCCGGAAGGATGGGCAGGCAGCGGGGTACTGAGGGTGGAAGGACCCATGCCGGAAAAAGAGATTGACGTCGCCGCAATTTCGCGGACCGAGCGGGAGCGAATGCTCGCAGGGGAGCCCTATGATTCACGTGATCCGGCACTCCTCGCCCGCTACCGCTTGGCTCGCCAACTGCTACGTCAACTCGCCTCGCCTGACGCCGACGACCTTGGTGTCAAGAATCGCCTTCTCACGCAACTACTCGGCCATCTCGGTCAGAATGTCTGGATCGAACTCCCCTTCTTTTGTGATTATGGAGAGAACATTCATCTGGGAGATGGGGTCTTCATCAACTACAACTGCGTGCTGCTTGACGACAATCGGATCGAGATCGGGGATCACGTCTTGATCGGCCCTGCCGTCCAGATCTACACGGCGACCCACCCACTGTTGGCGGCGGAGCGGATCTCCGGGGGGCAGACTGGCCAGGCACCCTATGTTACCCGGACGGCTCCGGTGCGGATCGGTACACACGCCTGGATTGGCGGTGGGGCGATCCTTCTGCCTGGGGTCGAGATTGGAGCCCGGACGACGATCGGTGCTGGCAGCGTGGTCACTCGCTCCATTCCGGCTGATGTCTTTGCTGGTGGGAATCCCTGCCGGGTCATTCGGGAGTTGACGCCTTCTGAGGGGAGTTCTGGAGAAGGCAATCGCTAGTCCGAGGTCGAAGGGGTCTCGGGAGGTAGAGAGCCCGACGGTGCTGGTCGACGGGAGATCTTCGGAGCGAGAAGTCCGCCCAGCACAAAGCCCAACACTCCCCCGATCAGGGTGGTGCCCCCCTCGGACCACGGACGCACCCCGTTTGGGTCGGCCAGTTGATCGAGGACGATCGATCCGATCAACCCACCGAGCAGACATCCGATCAGAAAGCCAACGACCATCCAGCTCGCCGTTCGCACAGGGATCGTTCGACCCGTTCGGAACCTCCCCACTCGAACGAAGCGGGAGAGAAGAAGGATTCCGAGCAGCCCTCCTCCCAACCACCCGACCACTCCCGCGGCCAGTCGGATGAGGTTGGCTTCGAGCAGCCCCCCCAGTTGAAAGCCTCCCATCCCTCCAAGCAGGGAACCGCCGAACCAGACCAGGAGGTCGCGTATGGCGATCCGGTCCTCCCCGTCCCTCTCCGTCATTGGTTGGCTCTGATCGGGAGTCTCTTTCTCCGGTGCCGCTTCCACGTGATTCCTCCCTCCGCAGCCTCCAAAGGGAAGCGGATTATTTTCGTTCGGAGCGTTGGTACTCTTCCCGCAAGCGGTCCATCAAGTCGTCCCGCCGATCATAGAGTCGCTTGAGGGGACGGGGAGCACGTTTGGCGAAGGCGTACGCGGTGATGAGTGGAAGTGCGACCGTCGTATCGACATAGCAGACAACGGTTCCAGGCAACTGATCTGGGTCGATCTTTCCCCAGCTGACCGCTTCGGACGGGGTCGCCCCACTCAGGCCACCCGTGTCAGGCCGGGCATCGGTAATCTGCAGGAAGTAGTCGTGCCCTTTCTCCTCGATCCCCAAGACCTCTTGGATCTGGGGTTCTGTCTGAAGGGCGAAGTTCTTGGGGCTGCCACCCCCACAGATGAAGATCGCCGATCGGCCACCTTCGCGTTTGGCACCAAGAACGATGGCCGCCGTCTCATTGACGTCCGCCGAGGGGTTGAGCCGGAGCTTCCCCCCCTGCAGCTCCATCGCTGCGACATTCATCCCAATCGAGCTGTCCCCAGGGGAAGAGGTGTAGATCGGGACACCGCAACGATAGGCCGCCGCCAGTAACGACTGATTCTGGATCCCCAGCACTCGCTCCCGTTCCGCAATGTACCGTCCGCAGTGGTAGTGGAACTCGGCAGTCGACATCTCGCGTTGGAACTCTTCGGCGCGAATGATCTCGCGAAAGAAGGCATCGGTTGAGAGCAGCACGTCGTAGTCGAAGAAGATGTCATAGATGCGGACGACCCCTTGCTCGCGCAGCGTGACGTCACTGATCTGCGGGTCTCCCCGGTGCATCGCAAGACCGAGCCCAAAGTGGGCATCGTGATAGAGGTTGGCCCCGGTGGAGATGATCCAGTCGACAAACCCTGCCTCCATCAGGGTAATGATCGCCGAGATTCCCAGCCCGGCCGGAGTCAAGGCCCCCGTGAGCGTCATGCCAACAGTCACGCCATCTTCCAGCATCCGCGTCGCGAAGAGCTGCGCCCCTTCGCGCAGGCGGGCTGAATTGTAGGCCTGAAAGCTCGTCTCGATCAGTTCAGGGAGGCTCATCTGGCCGTGGATCGGGATCGGCGCGATGCGTTTTCCCTGGAGGTACCGGTTGGTGCTCATCAGCTTGATTCTTCCTCCTGTGTGCGGGCCACTCGATCTAGCAAGGGACAGTGTAGGGGCTCTTCCCTGGAAAGACAAACCGGCTCCCTTTTTCGGGAATCTCCACAGCTCCCCCTGTCTCGGCGTGGAGTCCTTGCGAAAGTGCTTCATGGTATACTCCGCGACATGAGGAAAAGAAGAACCATCAATTGGAGTCGTGTCTACCTCTTCTCCTGGCTGCTGCTGGTGGGGGGCTTGATGGGAGGAGGATGGGCGGATACCTTGACCCTCCGCAACGGGCGTGTCTATACGGGTACTTTCCTGGGGTATGAGAATGGCCAGTTTGCCTTCGAGCTTGCGTCGGGAGAGGTCTTGCGCCTCCGTCCGGCAGAAGTCAGCCGACTGGTAATTGACTCATCTGGACGACCGCGTGTCGAGCCACCGTCGACCAACCAACCGACCACCGCCGAGGCTCGCTGGGAGCGACTTCCTCCGGTCGATGTTCGGCTCGAAGATCAGTGGTTCAAGACAGATCTGGTCGTCGCACAGGGAGATCGAGTGCGGATTGCCGCAACGGGGACGGTACTCCTCGAAGGGAGAACCCGTACCGGACCAGAAGGGCTCCGCAACCGACGCGACCCGGATGCTCCCCTCCCCGAAGAGAACGATGGCGCCCTTCTGGCGATCCTTGGACAAGATCCCAATGCGATTCCGCTTCTCGTTGGCGCTTCGCGAGAGTTTGAAGCCTCTGTCGATGGTCCTCTCTACCTGACTGTCAATCACTGGGAGACACGCAACGCAACCGGGGCCTTTCGAGTGACCATTGAGGTAGCCCGCTCCTCCCGGCTGGTCCAGACGCGTCCGGGCCGCCAGCAGGAGAAAGTGGTGACGGTCCAGGCCAATCAACCCTGGACCGATACGGGAATCGACGTCGAACCTTCGATGCAGTTCGAGATCACTGCGGAAGGAACGATCGAAATTGCCAGTCGGGTAACGAGCGGCCCAGAAGGAAATCCCGGGGTCGGCAACCCCTCTTCCGTCTTTCCAATGCCCGATGAAGGGCCCGGCGCTCTCATCGCCAAGATTCGCTACCGCAACGGGCGAGACTCCAACCTGGTCTTTATCGGGGCGCGTGGTACCCCTGTGACCGAAGCCGGGGAGTACGGCCGCCTCTTTCTGGGAATCAATGATGACTACTTTCGCGATAACCGCGGGACCTTTACCGTCCGGATTCGCTGGTAGTCTCTCCAAAATGGAAACAAGCAAAAAATAGATGGAATGCGGAGGACAGATGGAGAAGGCTGAGCGGACCAGCAATCTAGTGGAGAGGTTATTCAGCTATGGCGTCATTCCGGTCGTCAGCCTGTCAAAGGCAGAGCAGGCAGTCCCGCTGGCCGAGTCGCTGGTCGCAGGCGGCCTTCCTTGTGCGGAGATCACTTTTCGAACCGCTGCTGCTGCCTCCGCAATTGCGCAGATTCGACAACGGGTTCCAGAGGTCCTCCTTGGGGCCGGAACCGTCCTGACCCTCGAACAGCTCGACGCGGCACTCGATGCCGGCGCCCGTTTCATCGTCTCTCCCGGAACCAATCCCCGCTTGGTTGAGGCTTGTCTGGATCGCCACATCCCTGTCTTTCCTGGGGTCTGTACGCCAACGGAGATCGAAGCCGCGCTCGCTCTCGGCGTCGATCTCCTCAAGTTTTTTCCCGCGGAGGCAATGGGAGGGGTTCAGATGCTGCGGGCGCTCTCGGCCCCGTACCGACAGGTCCGGTTCCTTCCGACTGGCGGGGTCGATGCCCGAAACTTACACGATTATCTCGCCCTCCCCCAGGTCGTTGCCTGTGGGGGAACTTGGATGGTCAAACCGGAATGGCTCGAAGCGGGCCAATTTTCAACGATCGAAACCCACGCGCGTGAGGCGGTCTCGCTGGTGCGGCAAGCCAGAGGGGCACGGGGGTGATCCCTACCATCGCTTCTCGCCAGAGGAGCGGTCGAGCGAGATGGAGGAACGATGGGTGGATTGACCATCAAGCCGAAGGCGTCCTGTCGCTGGGATGCCGTCTCCCTTGGGGAGGTCATGCTGCGGCTCGATCCGGGCGAGGGAAGAGTTCACACGACTCGCCACTTTCAAGTCTGGGAAGGTGGGGGCGAATATAATGTTGCCCGTGGTCTCCGGCGGTGCTTTGGGATGCGGACCGCGGTGGTCACCGCCCTGGCGGACAACCCTGTCGGTCGGCTGGTCGAAGATCTCATCCTCCAGGGAGGCGTCGATCCTGGCTACATCCAATGGGTTCCCTTCGATGGAGTCGGCCGGACCGTCCGCAATGGACTCAACTTCACCGAGCGCGGCTTTGGCGTCCGCGCTGCACTCGGCTGTTCCGATCGTGGCCATACGGCTGCCTCTCAGCTGCGCCCTGGCCAGATCGATTGGGAATCGCTCTTTGGGCGGGATGGCGTCCGTTGGTTTCACTGCGGCGGAATCTTTGCCGCCCTCTCCGAGACGACTCCCGAAGTAGCCCTCGAAGCGATGGAGGCGGCCCGGCGCCACGGGACCATCATCTCCTATGATCTTAACTACAGGGACTCCCTCTGGCGATCAATTGGGGGAAAGCCGAAGGCCCAGGAGGTCAACCGACGGCTCGCTCCGCTTGTCGACGTCATGCTCGGCAATGAGGAAGACTTCACCGCCGCGCTCGGTTTCTCTGTCGACGGACTGACGGAGGACCATACCCATCTTGAGGTCGGACATTTCCAGCGGATGATCGAACAGGTCGTCGCCGCCTATCCCAACATCCGGCTGGTCGCCACCACCCTCCGTCACGCCTGGACCGCCTCCCGGAACGACTGGTCTGCGATCCTTTATCAAGATGGACAGCTCTATCACGCCCCCAATCGCGAGGGGCTGGAGATCTTCGATCGGGTCGGCGGGGGAGACTCCTTCGCCTCCGGGCTGATCTACGGCCTCCTCACCGATCAGGGACCCCAGCGCGCGGTCGAGTACGGCGCCGCACACGGTGCACTGGCAATGACGACGCCAGGCGACACCTCCATGGTTACCCTCTCCGAGGTCGAACGCGTCATGAAGGGCGCTAGCGCGCGGGTCGAACGGTGATGCCTTTCCCCATATTGTCGTCTACGTCACTACGACGTCCCCCTATCGAACTGACCCATCCTGAAAGGAGTCGATCCCATGACGGCTGACCTCTTCTCCCGCCAGACGTTTCTCCGCCTCTCCGTCCTCTTCCTCTGCCATGGGCTCTTCCTTCCCGGCCAGCCCGTCATCAGCCAGTCCGAAGACCGGATCACCGTCAAACAGCTCAAGGAGAAACTGGATCGCCGAGAACCTGTTCTGATTCTCGACGCTCGATCCGGCAATGCCTATCTGGGCAGCCAAGTCCGCCTTCCTGGGGCCCTTCACGTCCCGGCGGATCGCCTGGAATCGACCCTCGACAAGCTTCCCCGCGACAAGGAGATTGTCGTCTATTGTGCCTGACCGGACGAGGCTACCAGCGCCAGTTTGGCGTGGACGCTCTCGCAAAATGGATTTCGACAAGTCAAGGCGCTGATTGGGGGGATCGATGCCTGGGAGGCTGCCGGGTATCCAGTCGAACCGAAAAGCCGGACTCGTCCGCGGCGAAACCGGAAGGAGAACCGATAAGAGCCCTTCCATTCCGACGGTTCATGGACGCCGCAGGTGGTTGGCGAATTGCTGGGCCTCACGGCCTGCCGAAATGAACGTGACGGGAGTACTCGGCATACGCGCAGAGACGATGCCTCCGGGGGAGGCATCGCTGGCTGTTGAGAGATCGCTGGATGCCGAAACGAAGGGGAATCCCTCTGTCTTGGACTGCAGGGCGGTTCATTGGGCGGGCCAAGGTGGGAGACGGTAATGGGTCCGCCGTCCTCTTGCCCTGCTTACTCTTCCTGGTTGAGCAGTCCTTTTTCGAGAAGGTCCTGACAGTTGATGCAGTAGCGGACCCAGGGCAACGCCTCCAGCCGTTTGGCGCCAATCTCCTGCTGGCAGTTGAGACAGACCCCATACTCCTCGTCCTCGATCCGTTCTAGTGCCTCATCGATCTGGGTCAGGATCAGGCGATCATTGGTCGACTGAGTGAAGAGGAGTTCCTTGGTGTAGGAATTGGCCGCTTTGTCTGCCGGGTCCTGTGTGGCATCGATATCCGCTTCCCGACCGTAGTCTTCATTCCGTTCAACGACGCCCAGCAGGGCATTCCGTTCCGCAATCAACCGGTCGTGGTACATCTTCAGCTTCTTCTTGTCCATGCTCGCTCCTCCCTTTCTCAAAAAAGATCTTGCTCTGCCACCTTCCCCGGCGGCCACTACGAATCGCGGGAGTCACAACTCAAAGGGCCCCCGGGATCGGGGATCATCAGGGCTTGTGATAAGGAAACCCCGCGAGCAGGCTGACCGCTCGATAGAGTTGCTCGGTAATCAGCACACGGGCCAGTTCGTGTGTCAGTGTGAAACGTGAAAGGGAGAGGCAACGGTCTGCCCGCTGGCGGACGGCGTCATCGACACCGGCAAATCCCCCGATGATGATGGCAAGCCGCCGGGTCCCCTCGACCTGATGTCGGCCGAGTAGCGCCGCCAACTCCGAGGTTGATAAAGACTCCCCCCGCTCGTCGAGCAGAATGACGCTCTCCTCCTTGTTGATTGCTGCGAGGATCCGCGCTCCCTCTTTGGCGATCAATCCGGCGGTGCCGGTTTCGCTGGTCCCCCCACTGTCCCGCACTTCACTGACCTCGACCGTCAGGAATCGGCGAAGGCGGCCGAGATAGTCCTCGATCAGTGCCGCACAACGATGATCCTTCGTCTTTCCGACCCAAACGAAATGAAGACGCATATTGCAATGATCGAGACCAGATTTGCAAACCAAACGAGGGGTTGCCGCTCCCGATCTCCCCTCGTCGGGGATACTTAATCGATTCGTTCGGCGTCCCGCCAGAGTCGCTCGAGGTCATAGAACCGCCGGGCCTCTCGCGTGAAGAGGTGGACGACAAAGGTGCCATAGTCGATCAGGATCCACTCCCCCGTGGCATAGCCTTCCGTATGGAGCGGGCGCACCTGGATCTCCTTGAGGCGAGCGGTCACTTCATCGGCCATCGCCTGTGTCTGGCGTGTCGAGTTTCCCGTGCCGATCACGAAGTAGTCTGTAAACTCCGTCAGTGCCGTCAGCCGAAGAATCAGGATCTCCTCCCCTTTCTTCTCACTGGCAGCAAGGGCGGCTCGGCGAACCTGCTCGAGGATCACCTGATCTTCCGGGGAGAGCGGTGCCGCATCGACGCCAGTCGGCCCGACGGACTGCTCGCCCTTCTCCGATATGGAATGGGTCCCCTGGGGAGAGTTGCCAAGGACTGCCTCTCCACCAAGCGAGTCGGCTGGTCGGATACTGACAGCAGGTGTCTCATCTTGAATCATCGCGGGATCGTCATGCATGGGAATAGAGTTGATACTTCTCGATGTAGGTAGCCACGGACGGGGGAACGAGATCGTGTAACGACCTTCCCTCAGCCACGGCCTGACGAATGTTAGTGGCGGAGACATCGACCGAGACGTAGTCAGTCAGAAAGATGTGTTGACTCTCCATCTGCTCCATCGTCGGTCGTCTGCCCCCCCGCAGATCGACGACCAATTCCTGGAACAGAGTTGGAAGGTTCCCCGCCAGCTCTCGCCAAGAGGTTGCCTCCTTACCTGGAAAACCGGGCCGCATTGCCACGATCGTGCTGTACTGGGTGAGCAACTCTTCGTATTGATGCCAACAGGAAACATCCCGGAAGGAGTCCGCGCCCATTATGAAGAAAAGGCGAGCTTCCGGATGAGTCTGTTGCAGGCGACGCAGCGTGTCGACGGTGTACGGCGTAGCTCCCGGCTCTATCTCAAGGGGTGCGAGAAAGATCCGGGGTGATTGCGCGGTCGCCAAAGCTAGCATCACCAACCGGTGAAAGGGAGAGCTGATCGTCTGCCCTCGCTTATGGGGCGGGGTAGCGGCGGGTACCATCAGCAGACGGTCGAGCACAAACGCGTCGACGAGCCGCTCCGCAATTGCCAAATGGCCTAAGTGCGGGGGATCGAACGTGCCACCATAGACTCCGATACGCTCTGCCAAGGGGTCCCTTCAACTATCCGAGGAGAACTCACGCATCGGCGCATCCCCCGTTGGGGCGACTCCGTTCGTCTCCCTTACGGCTGATGTGGCATTCCGCTCCGCAAGGCGAAGCTCGGAGAGCTTGTGACGGATCGAGTGCAGAAGCTCCGGAACTCCTTTCCGGGTGATCGCGGAGATGGCGTGAAACTCCAGATGGGCGTCACGACAAGACTGCTCCAGTTCGGCGAGCCGCGCCGGATCCTCTAACGCGTCGAGTTTGGTCGCAACGACGATGCGTGGGCGGGACGCAAATGCGGGCTGGTAGGCCTCCAACTCCCGGGTCACCACTTGCAGGTCGACGATCGGGTCTTGGCTCAAACCAGACAGGTCGACCAAGTGGAGCAGAAGCCGCGTTCGTTCGATGTGCCGGAGGAATCGATCCCCCAGCCCTGCCCCCCGATGCGCTCCCTCGATCAGCCCGGGAATATACGCAACGACGAAGGTCTCGTAATCTCCGCGCTCCACGACTCCCAGGTGGGGCTCCAATGTCGTAAAAGGGTAGTCGGCAATCTTGGGACGGGCGGCTGAGATCGTCGAGATGAAGGTCGATTTTCCGGCGTTCGGGAGCCCGACCAAGCCCACATCCGCGATCAGCTTCAGTTCAAGTCGGATCCATCGTTCCTGTCCCGGCGTGCCTTCTTCGTGGCGACGGGGGGCACGATTGGTCGAGGTGGCGAACTGGGCGTTTCCCCGCCCGCCACGACCTCCCGACGCCAGCAGGACTCGCTGGCCAGGCGTGATGAGATCGCCGATGATCTCCCCGGTGTTCTCATCCTGGGCGATGGTACCGACCGGTACCAGGAGCGTCAAATCGTTTGCACTCGCTCCGTGTCTCCGACTGCCCTCTCCGTGACGCCCTCGATCTGCCGTGTGCTCGGGATTGTACCGAAAATGGAGGAGGGTGTTCATCCCTTCTGTCGCTTCGAGGTAGACAGAACCTCCGCGACCCCCATCCCCGCCTGACGGCCCTCCGCGCGGCACAAACTTTTCACGTCGAAAAGCCGTCACCCCGTTGCCGCCATCTCCTCCCCGAACGTGAATTCTCGCTTGATCAATCAGCATCTGACAACATCTGAATTCACGAAACAGCCCCGGTCGTGGTCAGCTGGGTACCACCCTCGCGGAGAAAAAAGGCTCTACTGGGCAGGGACTGCGGGGTCGACACTGATGAAGCGTCCTTTCCTTCCCCGATCTTCACCGTGCCCGTGATTGTCGCGAAGAGGGTATCGTCACTCCCGATCCCAACGTTGCGCCCTGGCTTGAAGCGGGTTCCTCGTTGCCGGACAAGGATCGACCCTCCCGGAACCAACTCCCCCCCAAAGCGCTTGACTCCCAGCCGTTGAGCTGCAGAATCCCGACCATTTCGTGAACTTCCTACCCCTTTTTTGTGTGCCATATCGTCTTCCTCAACTTCTCTTTCGACTTCTCTCGATCTGGTGATGCGTGACTCTCTGACGGCTGAATGGACAATCCGCCTCCCCCCCCAATTGCCGC
>JBMUAP010000024.1:0-13831 GCA_049454155.1 Blastocatellia bacterium | reverse complement strand
GATGGGGGTCTACGATCCAACCCTCAATCTCTATGGCACACAGGACCTGCCCAGTCTGGGGCTCCCTATTCAATGGCAAGCCATCGTCGATCTGCGCAACCTGCTCAACCAGGCACCCGTTATCGAGGAGGGCGGCGCCTTGCTGTTGGCGACGCGGAGCAGTCGCATCATCCGTGGTGGGGTGGCCTTTCGCTGGTAGCCATCCGAACCAGGCGGAGGCAACTGTCCAGATTTCACAACCTCGATCTTCAGAATTCTGAATGCCAAGTCAGACGTGAGCGTGTTTCTATTGAGTGCCGAGGGGGAAAAAGCACCTGGATTCAGCCAGTGGAAACAGCCTATCTGATTGCCCGTGAAAGGGTTGGATCTTCCGGCGCTCCCTCGGCAACCTTTGGCAATCCTTGACACTTCCAGCCGGTCGGTGGCAGCCCGGCGCTGTCACCACAAGGTACGGTAGTTGCTTATGCTTACTCTCTCTCGGCCGTGGGGGGATGGCAGAATCGTTCAGCAAAAGAGACGGCGACCAGGGCGGATGCACCCAGCGGAAATCGGCAGGAGGAGCGGACTCATCTGTGAAGCGTCAAGCGCGCACAACCAGGGTCAAGACACGCACGATGCTGCTGCTCTTCGTGGCCATTCTGGCTTTGGGGAGCGGCGTCTTCAACCTTCGGGACCGCTTCAATCAGCGTCCGATCCTTACTGATGGGGTCGATTGGCGGGACGAGCCGGGACTGGGTGTACGCGCCGAGCGGGTCGAGTCGGGCAGTCCGGCCGCGCGCGCCGATGTGCGCCCGGGAGACTATCTGATCGGGCTCAGCACGACCGGGGACGAACCCTTCGAGATGATCGAGCAGGCCCAGTACGTCCAAGTCTATCTCGATCAAGCCAAGGATCAACTGGCACAAGGCGGCGGACTCACCCTCAGTTATTGGATCGAGCGCCGGAATGATGAAGGGGATACGGTCATTCGGGAAGGAATCGCTGATCTCGACCGGCTCCAGGTGCGCGAAACGCATCTCCTCCGCGGAAGCTACCTTGCCCTGATCGGGCTGCTCTACCTGGCGATCGGTCTCTACTTTCTCCTCAAGCAGGAGCGGGCGCCCTATGTCACCCACTTCTTCCTCCTCTGCCTGCTCGCCTATGTCGTCCATTTTTTCAGTCCGACAGAGGAGATGCGCACCCACTTCGACAAGGCGACAGACTTTGCCGATGCCGTGGCATTGATCCTGCTCCCTCCCCTCTTCCTCCACTTTGCCGCGATCTATCCCACTCGCTACTCCCTCTCGTCCCGGTGGCGCTGGGGAGTCATGGCAGGATATCTTCCAGCCGCCCTCCTCATCGCCTTGGAGTGCCTGCTGCGCTTCGCTCCCCTCCGGGATCTTCTCCCGATCGCTCCCGTCAATCTTCGCCAAGGGCTTGATCAGGTCGGGATGGTCTACTTCGCCAGCGCCCTCCTCGGGAGCGCCTGCCTCTTTGTCCAGACCTTTCGACACTCTCAATCGATTGTCGTGCGCCAGCAATTGAAGTGGGTCATGTGGGGAATGGGGATCGCGGCGACGATCTTCGCGGTGCTCTACCTGCCGTCCTATCTCCTCTTCGGCTCCGTTTCATCCGTTCTCGGTCTGACCGCGATTGCGCCCTTGATCCTCATCCCGATTACGCTTGGGTATTCGATCGTTCGCTATCGATTGATGGATGTCGATGTCGTCATGCGGCGCTCCTTCGCCTACATCATCGCGACCCTCTCGGTAGCGGCGCTCTTCGGGTCGGTGATGGCGATCAGCTATGAGGTACTGCGGTCGCTCATTCCACAGGGGGCCACTCTGCTCCTCGCGGCAGTGACGATGTCGATCATCGCCATGCTCTTTGCCCCGGTCAAGAACTGGGTTCAAGAGCGGATCGATCGTCTCTTCTACGGCGAGAAGTACGATTATCGTCTGACCCTTCAGGATTTCGGCCGAACCCTCTCGGCAACGACCGAACTCGATCCGTTGTTGACCAACCTGATGCGCCGGTTGAAGGAGGTCTTCTCGGTCGAGCGCATGGGCATCTTCCTCGAGGATAAGGAGAATCCTTCCGGCTTTCACTTGGTTCGTTCAGAAGGATCCGACTTGATCGAAGAGCTTCCGGACAACTTCCTCACCCAGCTGCGGGTCTTCAGTGGGGCGAATGGGATCGTGCGCGCCGACGAGATGAGCGGTCTGGAGTGGGACCTGTCAACCATCGAGCTTGGCGAGGAGGGGCAGGGCAAGGCGCCCCGGAGCTATCAGTACTTTGTCCCGTGTGCGGCCCGATCGCGCGTCGTCGCGGTGATCGCGCTCGGTCGTACCCTCGACGGAGCGCTCCTCTCCTCAGAAGATACGGCGCTCCTGCGGGCCATCTCCGGCTATGTCGCCGTCGCCATCGAGAACGCCCTCTTGCTGGAAGAGCAGGCTCGACGGGCGCGCGAGCTGGCTCGCCTCAAGGAGTTCAACGAAAACATCATCGAGTCGATCACCGTTGGTGTGCTCGTCATCGACCTCTATGGCCGGATTACCAACTGGAACGGCGCGCTTGAAGCCATCTACGGACGTCGTCGGGAAGCGGTCATCGGGCAGCGCCTGACGCAAGTCTTCGAGAGCGGAATGCTGCGCTCCCTTCGCGAATGGATGGCCGACAAGGAGACGAGACGCGAGTGGGAGGCTGGGCAGCCCATCCATCTCTATAAGTTCCGGGCACGCTCGTTCGACGGCCGGGACCTGATTCTCAATATTTCGCTGGCGCGCCTGCAGGACCGCAACGAGTCGTTCGAAGGGACCTTGGTGGCAATCGAGGATATCACCGAGCGAATCCGCTTGGAGGAGCAGCTCCAGCAGAGCGACAAACTCTCCTCGATTGGACTGCTCGCCGCCGGGGTTGCGCACGAGGTCAACACTCCCTTGACCGGCATCTCCTCCTATTCCCAAATGCTGATGGCGCAGCTGCCCCCTGGCGATCCCCGTCACCTGCTGCTCGAAAAGATCTACCGCCAGACCTCCCGGGCCTCCTCGATCGTCAACAACCTTCTCAACTTCTCCCGGGTGAGCGATGCCCGCTTCAGTGCGGTCGACCTCCATCGAGTCCTCGAGGACACCATTCAGTTGCTGGAGGCGCAACTGCACAACACCGAGATCGAGGTCGTCCGGCAGTACAAGGAACCGCTCCCAGCGGTCCCCGGCAACGCCCCTAAGCTGCAACAGGTCTTCATGAATCTGATTCTCAACGCGCGGGATGCCATGCCGCGAGGCGGAAAGCTCGCCATCTCCACGGGGCACGAAGACGGTTGGATCACCATCCGCTTCGCCGACAATGGGCTGGGAATTCTGCCGGAGCACCTCAGCCGCATCTACGACCCCTTCTTTACGACCAAACAGATTGGCAAGGGGACTGGGCTGGGACTTGCCGTCAGCTATGGAATCATCCAGGATCACGGAGGAGAGATCGTTGTCGAGAGCAAGGCTGGCGAAGGGACTGTCTTCCGGATCAACCTTCCTTTGACGACCGCCCACCATCAACTGGCCACCGCCGGCGACTGAGCCCTCTCCTCGATCTTGCTTGGGACGAGGCCCCGGCGACGCTCCACGTTGTAACGGACCGAAGACCTACGGCTCCGCCAGGGCATACAAGACGAACAGGCTGCTGATGAAGCAGAGGAAGTGGAGCAGGGAGGCCGATCTCTGGATCTTTGCCCCCGCCCCTTTGATCTCTGGAATCAGGTCGGAGGCGCTGAGGTAAAGAAAATTGCCTGCCCCGAAGAGGATCAGCGGCGTGATGTCGAGTTGTTGAGACAGCAGCCAAGCAAGGATCGCCCCGAAGAGGAAAGTCAATCCAGAGAGTAAATTCCACCACAATGCCCGCCGACGTTCCCATCCGCCGTGGATGAGCACACCAAAATCGCCCAGCTCCTGCGGAATCTCGTGGGCGACTGCCGCCAGCCAAGCCGTCATACCGAGTGTCGGGTTGACCAGATAGGCACTAGCGATGCTGAGCCCTCCAATGAAGTTGTGCAGGCCATCTCCCAACAGGATGAGATAGGTCATCGGCTGGCGCTCGTCCCTGACAGCACGGTGACAGTGATGCCAGTGCAGAAACTGTTCGAGGGCCAGAAAGACGGCAAAGCCAGCTGCGACCCAGACAAAAGCTGGCCGCACTTCCATCCGCGTCAATCCCGCTGGAATCAGGTGAAAGAACGCTCCCCCCAGCAGGGAACCAGCCGCTAATGCGACCAAGGGCAGCAGCAGACGTTCCAGCATCGCCGGGCGCAGCAACGTCGTCACGCCGCCAATCAAGGCGATCAGGCTCATCCCAACTCCACCGATCAGAATCCAGAAGAAGGTCTCCATCCCTCGCAGTCTACCCTCTACACCTTTTTCTGGCCACTTCTCCCACCACAAAAAATTTTTGTGCGTCGCCTGGGAATCTGCAAAATCCCCCGGCGGCAATCGTCAATAAAGGTGGAAGCAGGCGCTTCCAAATGTGTGAGTTTCGCGTGCGGCAAGTCTTTCCCAAGACGAGGCCGCATTTTTTTTGCTCAGACGGTGCTCATCGATTGTGTCCCGACAAATTTTCATCTTTTTTCTGAAGGGGGATACAAATGGGGCGGGCACGGAGCGTCCATAGGAATGGAGACAAGAGTTTCCAACTGTGTGTTTACCTGACTTGACCGCGGCGGACACTGATGAGGATTGGTGACGTCGCGGTCTTTTTCCGTCTGGTCCCTCCTCTTCACTCGGCGAGTCAAGGAGTCTCGGGAGACGAGTGAAGGACTCCATTGGCGAAGAGCGAGTCGAGGGTAGCCGCATCGAGATCGAGAAGGGACTGCAGGGCGCTGCGGGTATGCTCCCCCAACAAGGGGGCAGGACGTGGTGGAACGGCAGGGGTCAGCGAGAATTTGAGGGGCGCGCCGGTGACGGCGTGCGACCCGGCGGTCGGATGGTTGACGATGGGAAACAACTCGCGAGCCGTGGTGTGCGGATCGCTGCGTACCTCCGAGAAGGTGCGCACCACCGAGCAGGGAATGCCGACCGCTTGCAGCCTCTCGACCCACTCCGTAGCGGTCCGCTCGCGGAAGATCGCTTCGAGCAGCGGCTCGAGTCGCTCTCGGTGTGCGACCCGTTGCGGGTTGGTCACATAGTCTGGATGGTCCCGCAGGTCGATCCGGTCGAGGACCGCGCAGAGGGCTCCCCACAACTTCTCGCTCCCGATGGCAATTGCCAGCGGACGATCGCTCGCCTCGAAGCAACGATACGGCACAATGGTCGCGAAGGCGGTCCCCATCGGTTTGGGATCGATCCCCGTGGGGAGGAAGGTCGACCAGTTCGAGCACATCGCCGAGATCATCGCGTCAAACATCGAGACGTCGACGTATTGCCCTTCTCCGCTCCGCTCCCGATGATGGAGAGCGGTCAGAATGCCAATGACGGCGAACATTCCGGCAGTGATGTCGGCGACGGAGTAACCACTGCGCACCCGCTCGCCGGCCGCGGTCCCGGTCATGCTGATCAATCCGCTCGATGCCTGCAGGATGAGGTCCATCGCCGCCTCCTCCCGCGCGGGGCCCGTCTGACCGTACCCGGAGATCGAGCAGTAGATCAGCCGCCGATTGAGCACACGCAGTGTCTCGTAGCCGAGTCCAAGCCGCTCCATTGTCCCCGGACGGAAGTTTTCGAGGAGGACGTCCATCCGCGGGATCAATTGTCGGCAGAGGCTGATCCCCTCCGGGCGCTTGAGATCGATCGAGATGCCTTGCTTGCCGCGGTTGAGCCCGAGAAAATAGGCCGACTCCCCGTTGACAAAGGGCGGCCCCCAGGTGCGCCCCATATCCCCACCCGCAGGGGATTCCAACTTGTAGACTTCGGCGCCGTATTCCGCCAAAATGAGCGTACAATACGGCCCAGCAAGGGCGTGAGAAAAGTCCAGTACCCGAATGCCCTGCAGGGCAGAGAGTGAGTCAAGGGGGCTGATGTTCATCAGGTGGCTCCAGGCGCGGGCTTGACGGTTGGAGAGTGGGGAGGAGAGAACCGACTCGCCCCTCCGACCGGCCGATCCTGCCCGCTCACCGATCGACCAGAGGTTCATTATACGCGATCAGGTGGAGCAGTCTTCGGTTCCCGACGCTGCCGTCGAGAGGAGAACCAACGCATGCGAGATTTCGATGTCGTGCTCTACGGAGCGAGCGGCTTTACCGGAAGGCAGACCGCCGAGTACTTCGCGCGGAACGCTCCGCCGGGAGGGCTCCGCTGGGCGATCGCCGGACGCAATCTGTCGAAGCTCGAAGCGGTGCGTGGCTCGCTCGGCCCCCTCGGAGAGTCGATCGAGATCCTTGTCGCTGAAGCCCACGACCAACCGGCGATCGATGCCATTGTCGCTCGGACCCGTGTCATGCTGACCACCGCCGGCCCTTATGCCCTCTATGGCACTCAGATTGTGGATGCCTGTGTTCGCCACCGCACGCACTATGTTGACATCACCGGCGAAACAACCTGGGTCCGCGACCTGATCGACCGCTATCACGACGAGGCAGCCGCGACGGGCACCCGCATCGTCCCCTTCTGCGGATTCGACTCTGTCCCCTCCGATCTGGGATCCTTCCTCCTCGTGCGCCATCTTCAGGAAGAGGGCGGGATGGTCCACGAATGCACGGGGGTTCGCGCCTTCCACCAGATGCGCGGCGGGCTCAATGGAGGGACGATGGCGACGGCCTTCCATCTCTACGAGAGTGGTCAGTCCTCCCGGGCGGTCGATCCCTTTCTCCTCTCACCTGGAGCACAGATCAGCGCCGACCAACGGGCCCGCAGCGCCGATCCACGTGGGCCACGCTTCGATCCAGATCTAGGGCAATGGACTGCGCCCTTCGTCATGGGGCCCATCAATACTCGCGTCGTCCGCCGCAGCGAGGCGCTCTTTCGCGATTGGGGGGCAGGGTACGGCGAGGCGTTCACCTATCAGGAGTACACCCGGCTCGGCCGGGGTCCCGGGGGCGCCGTCGAGGCGGCCCTGCTCAGCGGTGCCAGTGCCCTCTTCGGAGGAGTCATGGCGACCCCACTGCGACGCCTGCTCCAGCCTCTCGTTCCCCAACCCGGCGAGGGGCCTTCGGAAGAGACCATGAACCACGGCTGGTTCCGCTGCGACCTGATCGGCCGCCGCGAAGATGGTCGTGTCGTGCGTGGCCTGATCCGGGATCAGGGCGATCCTGGCAATCGTGCGACCGTCAAATTTTTGTGTGAGTCGGCCCTCTGCCTGGCACTGGACGAGCCTCACCTTCCCGGAGGGCTTGGTCGAGGGGGCATCCTCACACCGGCGACGGCCCTCGGGGATCCCCTCGCCGACCGGCTGCGACGCACTGGCATGACCATTCAAATGGGCATCTGACCGGGCGTTCTCTCCTTCATCCCTTTGACATGCAACACAAGGAGTCTTCACGATGTTTCAACGCTTTCAACGTACCGCTCTCCTCCTCTCCACCCTCTCCCTGCTTCTTCTCGTCGGTTGGGGAGCGGCTCAGACCCTCCAGCTTCCCAAGGCCTCTCTCGATGGCAATGGCCCGGGCTGGCGCGCGCTGACCGAGGACGACTTCACCGATGTCAATGGCCTGCCCGAGACTTGGGAGTGGAAGGATGGGTTGATCAAGACGACCGGCAAGCCGATCGGGGTCTATCGGACGAAGCAGAAGGTGACCAACTTTGAACTGGTGGTCGAATGGCGTCACCTCCAGTTCGGTGGCAACTCTGGCATCTTTGCCTGGGTTCCGGAGGAGGCACTGACCGGACTCCAGCCCGATGCCCTGCCCAAGGGTGGCATCGAGGTCCAGATGCTCGATCATGGCTATGCCGAGCTCCACGAACGCCGGACC
This sequence comes from Blastocatellia bacterium, assembly GCA_049454155.1. GTDB lineage: Bacteria > Acidobacteriota > Blastocatellia > RBC074 > RBC074 > CAIOZW01. Next base: position 5,961 of record JBMUAP010000024.1, on the reverse strand, counting down.
GGCAAAAAGGGCGATTGGTTCACCACCAACGGAGACATCTTTGCCGTGGGGACTTCGACGATGAATCCTTTCCCCCCGCTCTCTCCCAACGGATCCCGCAGCTTCCCCCGCCAGAACCGCAGCAAAGGCCACGGCGAGTGGAACCATTATTACGTTCGTGCCATCAACGGCGAATTGCGCCTCTGGGTCAATGGCGAAGAGGTCTCAGGTGGCCAGAATTGCCAGCCGGCAACCGGCTATCTCTGCCTCGAAGCCGAGGGAGCCCCGGTCGAGTTCCGCAATCTGCGACTGCGCCAGTTGCCCTGATCCCATCGTAAAAAGGAGGATTTCCCCGTGTCACCTCGCTACTGGATGATCACCAACCGTACCGTCTCTGGTGCGAAAGAGCAGCCGTCTCTTGGCGAGAGCATCGCCCGGGATCTCACCTACTGGGTCTCCGAAGGGGGACCCCTCACCTCGCTCAAGAACTGGAAGAAGGTCAGCGAGAGGGTCTTCCGCCAGTACCTCCTCCAGACCGCCGATCAATTCCCGCTCGTCCGCGATCCCGATGAGCACGAGCGACAACAGCACGTCACCCTCTTCATCCACGGCTACAACAACGACTGGGAGGATGCGGCCAGGCGCTACCAGCAGATCTGCGAGGACCTCTTCGCTCCCCCACGCAACCTTGGCCACTGTGTCCTCTTCACTTGGCCCTCGAATGGTCGCCTGACCAGCTACTACCCCGATCGACGCGACGCGCGAAAGACCGGGGATCAGCTCGCCGAGGTCCTCAATCAGCTCTACGACCACCTCGTCAGCAAGCAGAAAGAGAAGGATCTGGAGCACCAGTGCCGCGCCAAGACCTCCATCATCGCCCACAGTATGGGGAACTACGTCCTGCAGGAGGCGCTGCGCCACTGCTGGGACCGCAACGATCGCCCGATGCTCGTCAGCCTCCTCAATCAGCTGATCATGGTTGCCGCCGATGTCGACAACGACCTCTTCAAGAGTGGAGAGGTCTCTGACGGTAGTGCCGGGGACGCCATTGCCCAGCTGACCTATCGCGTCACTTCTCTCTTCAGCGGCCGTGACAAGACCCTCGGCCTCTCCGCCGGACTCAAACACTTCGGCAAGCGCAGGCTCGGCCGCAGCGGACTCGATCGCAACTACCCTGTCCCCGACAACGTCTGGGATGTCGACTGCAGCACCATCATCTCTCCGGACCCACCCGAGAGCGTCCACCGGGCCTACTTCACGGAGCCGCCCGTTCTGACCCTCATGGAGCAGATCCTCAAGGGGGTCGATCGCCGGGAACTGCTCCGCCTGGAGCTGATTCCGGCGATTCATCGCACCGCCTGAGTGTCATCGGCTTCTGTATGATTGTGCAGGCGACGGGGATTGACTGGAGGATATCGCCCGAGCAATAGAGCGTGCCAAAACTCCCGCCATGAAGGAGCGGGAGGAGTTGAGTCGACTTTGCCGAGCCTCAAGAGAGGGTCGTCCTTGGTTCGCAAAGGGCTTCTGCGATCTTTCCAAATCGGTTCTCACCCAGATCGAAAGATGGACAATGATTGCTTGTGGGTAGCATTCTTTACCGAAGATCGATTTTATCGACCGAAATAATCGATGGAGCCAAGTGGTCAAAATCGCCATCTGTGGTAACCAGCCGCGCGTCTGCACTGATCGCGGCAGCGGCTATCCAAGCATCGTTTTTTCCCATCTTGATCCCCATCCGTTTGGAATAGGCATCAAGGACTGCATATGCCTGCATCAGTTCCGGGTGCTCGATTGGAACACGCCCAAAATAGCCAAGCGTAAAATCCATCTGATCTAGTTTTTGCTCTCCCCATAAAAACTGAAGAGCGAGAGAGCGAAGTTCACCGTCTGTCACGGAGCAGATCAGCGGCTTGGGATTTTGAGTGAACGGGGTGTATCTGGCTTTGATCTCTTGGCCGGTTCGATCATCCCGAATGAGGTGAACGAGGATATTTGTATCGAAAAGATGAAGCTCTGACATCAGCTCAATTCTTTCAACGCCTCTAACACTTGGTCATCCGTTTCATCCCCCTTGATGACGGGCAGCACCTCGAGCGGTGAGACATCAGGGGGCAATTCATTCTTTGGCCGAAACTCCCTCATGGCCCGTTCGCGTGCTGCCTGTTTTTGTTCAGGTGTACGATTGATCAGTGCCGACACGGCACGGTTCAATGCTTCTGGATCACAGTCGGGATCTGGAACGGGGACAATCGCCAACTCAACCTTTGCTTCCTTTTCGACCAGGGAAGCGAGGAGGGATGCTGGATCAAGGCTTCGATGTGCGGCCAAAGCAACAAGTTTTTTTTCTATGTCAGGAGGGAACATCACAATCATTTTTCTCACCTCCGTCAACGGCCTAAAAACAAGATGAACTGATCAACCTTTTGGCTCTGGCGGCTACCCATTTTTTTCAGGTATTTTGTAAGTATTTGTGTACGAATAGGTTGCGGCTTACAAGTTCTTGTTTCTTCCAAGAATACAAGAATCGAACCGGTTAAGTTCCCGACTATATCAGAGATCTACTGCCTTGGACACCCAGCTGCCAGATCAAGGCCATCGCCACCACCACCTGAGAGATCTGGTTTTCACCATCTAACTTGCGAGGCCCACTATCGTCTGGAAGAGGAAAGTCGGAGTACGATGGTCACCTGCTTGGCCAAGGGGGGCGGTCGAATTGCCGATGGTGCGAGGCATGGAAGAACGAAACGCTGCCCGCCGGGCGAGCGTCCTTCCGCTTGGAGGTAGAGTTGTCACCAAGCCAGTTCGAGCCGCGAGGGGCAATGCTTGTCAGGTGGCAAGCGGCTGGGCCAAACTACGACTGGGCACTCATGCCCACCGACAGATTCGATACGGAGATAAGGAGGAAGCGGTATGAGAGCAGTTGCAAAGATCCTCGGTGAACAATGGCCGCGCAGAGGGATGGCCGTCTCGCTGATCCTGGTCGTGGCCTCGCTGAGTGGTGGGAGTGTCGGATCGCAAGGGAGTTCGGCGCACTGGCCGCAGTGGCGCGGCCCTTCATTCAATGGCGTGACCGCTCAATCCGTCCCGGTCGAGTTTGGGGAGACGAAGAACGTCAAGTGGAAGGTCGCCATTCCCGGGCGGGGCTTCTCGACCCCCGTCATCTGGGGGGACCGCATCTTTCTGACGACCGCCATCCCGACTGGCAAGAAGCAGGAAGTGGCCGAGTCTCCCGCCGGTAGCCCCGGAAGCCGTGGGGGCCGGCCCGGGGGGGCGGGCGGCGGTGCCGCGAGCGGCGAAGAGCACCGCTTCGTTGTCCTGGCACTCGATCGTCGTACCGGAAAGACGCTCTGGGAACGCGTCGCCAAGGTCGCGACTCCCCACGAGGGCTATCACCGACAATACGGCAGCTTTGCCTCCAACTCTCCGGCCACTGACGGGAAGCTCGTCTATGCCCCATTTGGCTCCCGGGGCGTTTACGCCTATGACCTCAACGGCAAGCTTGTCTGGGAGCGGGACTTCGGCGTCCAGATGCAGATGCGGCTCGCCTTTGGCGAGGGGAGCGCCCCGCTTCTCTACGAGAACATGCTGATCCTCAACTACGACAACGAGGGAGAGTCCTTCATCGTCGCCCTCGACAAGCGGACCGGCAAAGACCTCTGGCGGGTCGCCCGTGACGAGGCCAGCTCCTGGTCGATGCCTTTTGCCCTGACCCACCAGGGTCAGAAGCAGATCGTCCTCAGCGCGACCAAGCGGACACGCGCCTACGACCCGGCCAATGGCAATGTCCTCTGGGAGTGCGGCGGCCTCGGCGGCAACGTCATCCCGACCCCGGCGCTCCAGGACGATCTTCTCTTGGTCATGAGCGGATTTCGCGATCCCAAGCTGATGGCGATCCGTCTCGGCGGGAAGGGAGACTTGACGGGTACCTCGTCGGTTGTCTGGTCGACGACCCGCGGGACCGCCTACACTCCTTCCCCGATTCTGCTCGACAACAAATACTACACCCTCTCCGACAATGGCCTGCTCAGTTGCTTCAACGCCACCACCGGCGAGCCGCACTACCTGCAGCGCCGCCTTGGCGAGCCCGACACCTTCAAGGCCTCCCCGATCGCCGCCAACGGGAAGCTCTACCTTGCGAGCGAGAGTGGCGTGGTCTCTGTCGTCCGCATGGGGGCCGAGATGGAGATTCTCGCGACGAGCCGCTTCGAGGACCAGATGTTCGTCTCCTCCCCAATCGTCGCCGAGGGGGAACTCTTTCTGCGTAGCAGCACGCACCTCATCTGTGTCAGCGAACGGAAGTGATTCCGTCGGTACGTCTGATGAATGTTGACTGTTACACAACCACAATGGGAAACAGGAGGAAGGTCGGATGAAATGGAATTTTCCTGAAACACTGCGACGTCGTGTGCTTCTCTTCGGAGGCGCATTGATCACCGGACTGGCTCTCTGGAGTGCCACCGGCAGCTTCTCGACGTTCACTGGAGGACGTCCCCACGTGAGTGCCGAAGCACTCCCCCTTGAAGGAGGTCCGATGCAATCGATCTACGAGATCCCGGTCCGTGAGATCAAGGGAGGCGCCACGACCCTCGAGAAGTATCGAGGCAAGGTGCTTCTGATCGTCAACGTCGCCAGCCGCTGCGGCTATACGCCCCAGTATGCCGGTCTCCAGAAGCTCTATGAGACCTATTCCAGCAAGGGGCTGGTCGTGCTCGGGTTCCCTGCCAACAACTTCGGCGGCCAGGAGCCGGGAACGGAAGCCGAGATCGTCGAATTCTGCACCATGCGCTACCAGGTGAGCTTCCCGATGTTTGCCAAGGTCTCGGCCAAGGGGAACGATATTCATCCCCTCTACCGCTACCTCACCGCCAAGGAGACCAACCCAGGATTCGATGGCCCGATCAGCTGGAACTTCAACAAGTTCTTGATCGACCGTTCGGGCAAAACGATCGCACGTTTCGAGTCATCCGACGCGCCGGGCAGTGCTCGTGTCGTGGAGGCGATCGAGGCGGCTCTTCGCTGAGCCGTCCCCTTGAGGAACCGAAAAAGCATCAGACAAGAAGGAGTCCGTTCGTGCGTCTCAATAAACGAATTCTCTTGGCGGCGGCCGTCGCCGCCATTGCCGGGTTTGCCATCTCCTACAATGCGGTACGTCGGCTCAAGTCGACGGCCGAGTCGACGCCGACCGCGACGCCTCCCCCGGTGCCCGCGTCGATCTATGAGATCGGCGTCCGCGATATCGATGGGGGAGAGTTGACCCTCGACCGCTATCGGGGGAAGACCTTGCTGATCGTCAATGTCGCCAGCAAATGCCGCTTCACCCCGCAGTACGAGGGGCTGCAGAAACTCTACCAGACCTACTCTGACCGGGGATTGGTCGTTCTCGGCTTTCCGGCCAATAACTTCGCTTGGCGCGAACCGGGAACTGACGAGGAGATCAAGGAGTTCTGTACCACCCAGTACAAGGTTACTTTTCCCCTCTTCTCCAAGATCTCGGTCGCGGGAGAGGAGATCCATCCCCTCTACCGCTACCTGACCGACGCCCAGCTCCACCCGGAGCACGGGAAGGAGGTCTCGTGGAACTTCAACAAGTATCTGGTCGACTCTTCCGGCAGACTGGTCGGCCATTTCGGATCGACTGACACCCCGAAGAGTCCCCAGTTGATCCAGGCAATCGAGGCCGCGCTCGACTAGTCCAGTGGAGCCGAGGGGCCCACGGTCCCTCGTCCTTACTCGACCACTTTGGCGGAGAAAATTTTTCGGCGTGGGCAACCTCTGCCGGAAGAAGAAGCGTCTATAGCGGTGTCCGATGAGGCAGGGAAGACAGCCTGGCCCACAGGATCTTCCTGCCGCTCGCCCTGCTGGCGTGGCGGCTCTCCACACCGTCTCCCGGTCTCGCGGATTCGCGCTTCGATCTTTCCCGCCACACGCTCTGGTGGTCGTTTATCGACCACGGGAACGTGCCAGCTGCGTGCGATCCTTGGA
>JBMUAP010000023.1:0-13934 GCA_049454155.1 Blastocatellia bacterium | reverse complement strand
TTGGTCGGGAGGCGGGAGAGGGAACTCGACAGCTCGAGGACGCTGACCACTCCGCTGGCATCGTCATTGGCCCCGTTGTAGATCGTGTCGGCAGAAGCGCCCGGCATGATCCCGACGTGGTCGTAATGGGCGGAGACCAGCACGTAGGTGTCCCGCAGGACTGGATCCGATCCCGGGATGACACCGATGACGTTCTTCAGCTCGACCGGCGAGACGACCGGGGCCTGGAGGCGGAGCGTCAGCGTCCCGCGCGTCTCCCCATCGGCCATCGCGTCATAGAGCGCAACGAGACGCGGTGAGTGAACGGTCAGGACCGGATCGGCCGGCATCCCCCGCATCCCTCCCGCGGGGCGCGAGGGATCGATCAACCGTGTCCCAAGCAGCCCGCGTCCGACTGTCGATTGCCGCCCAAGGCTGAGCACGAGCGCGGGTCGCAGGCGATTCAACTGCGCAAGAATCTGGCCGCGGGCCCGCATTCCCTCCATGAACTTGGCCCGATCCTCCCGCGAGATCTCGGGGAGGTCGAGCAGGAGGGCCTTCCCGGCCACCTGCTCCTCGGTCAGCGCGGCGAGACGGTCCGCAGCTTTGACATCGACCTTGAGCAGGGGAACGGCGCGCAGGTCGACGGCCTGCTCCGTCTGAAAGCTGATCTCATCGAGGGTCAAGGCCAGCCGCTCCTCTCCCATCTCGATCGCCCCGGCAAAGGAGTCCCGGTCGGGGCGACTCACCTGCCAACGGGCCACCTGGAAGTAGCCCTTGCCGCCCGGCGCGCCCGGGTCATCGACCGCCGGCGTGACCCCCGCCCGCATCAACTGGCTGGCAATGTACTCTGCGGCCACGTCGAGGCCCCGCGAGGGCGTGTCCCGGCCCTCCAGCAGATCCGAGGCGAGAAACCGCAAATGGCCTCGCAGCGAATCGGCCGAGATCGATCCGAGCATCGCCTTCTGGTCCGCTTCCGCTGCCGAGGGCTTGGCCTTGGGCCCCGCCTTGGGAACGACCTTTAACCGCACCTTGGGGGGAGTATTCTGTCGCGCAGGCGGCTGCGCGACAATCAGCACACTTGCGCCAGCCACTGTCAGGAGCACTACAACCAGCCCCGACACTCCCAGCCAACTCCCTCGGCCGCTCTTCTCCCTCATCGGGCAGATCCCCCTTCTTTCTCTTCTTGTCTGTCTGATCTCGTCCAGCATCAGCCACCTGGAGCCGTGCCGGCAGAGTTCGCCAGGATTGGCCGAATCAGAATGTGTCGCTGGCGACATAGGCATCGATCACCGCCTGCTCTCCCTCGCGACCGGGCCGGGCGTTGCCGTGCTCCATCCCCATGATTCCGGTGAAGCCCTTGGCGTGAATGTGGCGGAAGATGTTGCGGTAGTTCATCTCGCCGGTCGTCGGCTCCTTGCGGCCCGGATGGTCCCCAACCTGGAAGTAGGCGACCTCAGTCCACGCCTGATCGATGTTGGGAATGATGTTTCCCTCGGTGATCTGCTGGTGGTACATATCGTAGAGAATCTTGACCGACGGGCTGTTGACGCCGCGGCAAATCATATACGCCTGGGCAATGTGCGTCAGGAAGAGCTTCGGGTGGTCGCGACGCGTGTTGAGGGGCTCCATGACCATGACCAGCCCCGCCTTCTCGCAGATCTCCGCACAGCGCCGGAAGTTGTCGATGACATTGGCGGTCTGGTAGTCCCAGTCAAGCCGTTCATCGTGACATCCAGGGACGACGGTGCACCACTTGGCGTTGACGCGCTTGGCCACCTCAACCGCTTGGCGCATATCGGCAAGGATCTTCTCGCGAATCTCGGGACGATTGAGCGCGAAGGTCGGGTTCTGGAAGTCCTTGGTTGCGACAAAGACCCCCATCTCCATCTTCAGCTTCGCCAGCGTCTGGCCAATCTTCTCCTGCACAGCCACCGGACGGTTGGGCAGATCGTTGTCCTCGAGGGCCGTAAACCCCTGGTCGTGCATGAAGGTCAACTGATCGACGAGATCATCTCCAGCGTGCGCCTTGAACATCCCGAAATGGGGCGCATACTTCAGTTTGAACTGCCGTGCTGGCGCTACAGGGGGAGTCGCAGCTCCGCCCTCCGAGCTTCCCATCGCCATTCCCGAAACGACTCCTGTGATCATGAATTCCCTCCGGTTCATCTTCATCATGGTTCCCGCCCCTTGCCTCTCTTGATCTCAGGCCCAGCCGGAAGCCAGGTCCGCGCCGTGCCCGCGTCGCCACTCCCCTGCCCCGCTCAGCGATTGGCCGAGGCCGCAATCAGCATCAACCCAGTGATCAGTCCAATCAGAAAGAGCCCCCAGAGGGTTGTCATCCCGGGGCCTTGCACCTGATTCTGGTTCCGGGCAATCGCCTGCAGAAAGAGGGCCACTCCAGAAGCTCCTCCGAGCAGAACCAGTCCGATGCCCACCAAATTGAGAACTGTCTCAAACGCCATCTCGCCTCCAGATTGGTGAGCCGGACACCCCAGCTCCAGAATAGAACTGGCCCGGGCCTCCCATCGAAAGCCCAGGCCAGAAGAGATGTGGTTCCTGGTCAGCCAATCCTCGCCAACCCTGGAGTGAGGTGTCAATCCCCCTCACCCCCCCACCCCTCACCCCTTCAGCGGTGGCTACTGCTGATGCTCGGGGTGGGTACAGCCCTTGAACTCCTTGAGATAGGTATTTCCCTTGTACTTGAGCTCCTGGTGGATCCCAATCTTGGAGGTGTAGTACCCATCGATCGTCAGATTCTTGAGGGCCTTGAAGAATCGCTCCTCGAGAGTCACCGGCTTCATCTCGTTGCGGCTGATCTCGGTGAGGAGGGCGACCTGTTGTGGGGCGGTCGCTTGGCCAAACGGGACGGCGTGCTGTTTCTGACTCATCGCATTGACCGCGGCCAAGCCGTCGGTCCAGAGGCTCTTCGTCTCGGCCGGAGATTCGCTGACCATGAGGTCGATGAAGGCAGGGACCTCGGCAGCGATCGCTCCCGGGGAGTGATCGTCGGTCGGGATGATCAGTTCGGAGAGGGTCGCGACCAGGGCAAGCTGCGCGGCGTCGAAGAACTTCGGCCCGGCGGGTGCCTTCTCGGCTTTGGCGGTTGCTGCGCCGTGCCCTCCGTGCTGATGCCCCTGCCCCTGCGCCTGCCCACGGAAGGAGAGGATCGGCAGCGACCCAGCCGCGCCAAGTCCGACGGCCAGCCCCTTGAGCGCCCCACGGCGCGTCACACCAGCCGCACTCTCACGGTCTTCTGTCACGCCCCCTGTCGACTCCTCAGTTCTGCTCTCGACGTTCTGCTCATCCATCGTTCACCTCTCTTCTCTTGCAAGTAACTACCTATGGCATTAACGAACTTCAAGGTACCCTGTGGTCTAACGATGAGCTGACCCAAGTTCGTCGTTCGTTGGCCAGTCCAGTATCTCAATCTTCTTCTCGGCGATCTCTGTCTTTCTGATGCCATTTACTCGTACGTTGCCCCATAGCAAAAGCCATCCTGATCTTCTTCTCGGTGTTCTCTGTGTCTCGGTGGTGCAATCACCTCTTCCGTTCTGACGTTGATTGCTTGTTGGCCCGGCCACTTCCCGACTTTCTTCTCCGTGAGTAATTTCTCTTGCAAGATCTTGGGCAATTGCCGCGAACCGCTCAGACCAGTCGAGAGACCGGACACGCCCTGGCCACAGAATAACAAAGGGCTCGGGCCTGGCCCGGTCCGTCTGGATCGGTCGAAGCGCCGACTGGCAGTCAGCTTAGAAGCCTGGAGGCGGCTCGGGCTTCTTCTCGGCCTCCCCCTCAGCGCTCTCCTTGTACTCCTCCAACCAGCTGACGTCAATGGAGTCGGCCTTGCGGCGGTCCTTCTCGGCGATCAGCCAATCCCCGCGCTGGTTCCAGCCCTCTCCACCGCTGGGCTCCTTGTGGCAGAAGAGGCAGTTCTTGGCACCAAACTTGGCGGCCTGACGAAGGAATGGCGGGTAGGCCTCGGTCGTCAGGGAGGAGCCGAAGAGCGCGGCCAGGAACGCAATGGCGATAATGAGTTTACACCCCGTCTTGATCTGATTCATGTCTGTACGATCTCCTCACCATTCTTTCAGGTTGGGTTGGCTCGCAAGCCAACCAGTCGAGCGGATCAGGGGGAAGCCGATCGAAACGACGTGCGCCGGCGCACGGTCGCCTCCCCCGAGTCGTTGCGGTCGGGACTGGATGCGTCCAGGTCAAGAGAAGCGCGAAGAGAAGAGGGTGCGAAAGATCTGTCGACGACTGGGATCCGCCGGAGACTGCCGGACCACCGAGAAGCAGGACGCCGCCACACGGGTCAGGTCAGGCAACCAATCCTCCGCCGCGAGATAACGCCCATCGGGAAGCGCTTGCAGGACCCGCTCGGGGTACTGGTGCGCCCACTCAACGAAGACGGCATTGTGCCAGAATTCATTGCGTGCTTTGATCTCGATCTGGATGGAACCGGTCGTCATGGATCGTGTCTGCCTCGAACCGCTTGCGCACGGGTACTCCCCCGCCACACCCTGTCCGGACGGGGGCTATCGTAAACAACTCCCTGTCTGGACGCAAGGGAGAGACGCCTCAAGTCAGCAGATCGGGCTCCTCCCGAACGATGCGCTGGTAGAGCGGCTGAAACTGGAACCATCCAGCAAGCATCGAGCCAACCTGTTGGCAGGTCAGTTGCGCCTGCTCATGGTCGATGAGGTGGGGATTGCCAGCGGCCTCGGCGAGCAGTTGGGCGTGACAACTGCGGTCCATCGTGATGAACCACCACGCTGCTTCGTCGACCGAACGACCAACGGTCAGCAGGCCGTGATTGCGAAGGATGACGGCCTTGCCAGTCCCGAGCGCAGCGGCGATGCGCTCCCCTTCCGCCGGATCATAGACGACCCCGGTAAAGTCATCGAAGATGCCGTGATCCTCGTAAAAGGCGCAGGCATCCTGGGTGATCGGCGAGAGGAGGCGGCCGAGGGAGGACCATGCCTTGCCATACATCGAGTGGGCGTGGGCAGCGGCGATGACATCGGGTCGGGCGGCATGGACTGCGGCGTGAATCGCAAAGGCGGCGCGGTTGACGGGGGCCTCCCCTTCGACCACCTCGCCAGCGTGATTGACCAGCAGCAGATCGGACGCCCGGATCTGGCTGAAGTCCATCCCGAAGGGGTTGACCCAGAAATGGTCCGGGCGCTCTGGATCCCGGGCGGTGATGTGGCCCGCTACCCCCTCGTCGAAGCCAAAGCGCGCGAAGAGGCGAAAGGCCGCCGCCAGCCGCTGCCGGTGATACTGTCGCGCCTCGGCCGGGTTCGCAAAACTCGGCGGCTGCGGAAACCGGAAGGGTTTTGCTGGGTTGATGATCGCGGCCGCGTGTTGCTGCTCCATGGAGAACCTCCTGATCGGTGATTGAGCTGATCTTCTGTTCGCTGCGGGAGAGATTTACTCCCGGAACCACAGCGCGATGGAGAGGCACGAGAACGTCACCGGAAAGAGGATCGCCGACCGTTCATTCCATCGGACCATCGGGCCATCGGCAACGAAAGCGAGAATGGACAACCGTTGCGGCGCCCCTCTCCCCCCCTTTGTGACTCCGTGGCTCTGTGTGCGCCCCCAAAAAGTGGATCGTTGAACTGATGGATGAACGGGGCCGGTTTCTCGCGCCGCCCTTTTCCACGGCCGCTGCTCTCTCGGAAGTAGGCCCTCTTGGTACGAGGACCCTGATAGTACGGTACTCATCTTCGCCAAAAAGTTCAATCCTGCCTTCGGTACTTCACCTGCAGACAACCAAACTGGATAGAACGAACATCTGTCGAACGCGATCGATCCTGGCCGTGTGCGAATGGGGTTCCGCATTGCCCCGACGCCGCTCGTCAGCACCTTCGATCCGACAGGAAGGGGAGTGGTCTCTTTGTCGACCAGGGAGCTCTTTTACAAAAACCGGACCGGCCATCACAATTGCTTAACAATCCGGGAGTAGGCTCGCGCTTGGCGGAAAAAGGAGATCGCCCGCCGCGTGACCTGCACGCCAAAAGCGCGATCGAGTATGGTATGGTTCCCAATGCATGCCCGACCCCCATTCGACCACTGGTCGGGATGGGTCTTCACAACTGATTCACAGCATCCCCCTCGCGGAGAGCAGTCCCCCTGCGATTGCTCCGGTTTGGAGGGAGGTCCACGGCAAGGGAGGCCAGGATGGCAATGGCAGAACAGTCCAGCAGTCGCCGAGCAACGCACCAAGAGAGGAGACTCAGTCCCACCGGGGGCCACCATCGTGGGAGACGGGCGCTCCAACTGGGGATTTGCGCCCTGGTACTCGCAATTCCAGGGATCCTCAGCCTCTTCTGGGGAGTCCCGGTGACGGCGACGTTGCCCCAGGGGCTGGACGAAGTGGCCCAGGATCAGTTGCCAGTCCAACCAAGAATGAGCGGCTCGGACTGCTCCTTCCTTGAAAATCCCGATACCTACGAGGGGCTCGACGGGCGCCACCGGATCGACCTCTCGCGGCGGACCGAGGAGGTCACCGGCGAACTGCTGATGCGGACAGCGGCCACCCTCGTGCCGGCGCAGGAGATTCCCCTCCGCAACTTCATCGACCAGCACGTCTTCGACAAGATGGCGCGAGCGGGCGTCAACTCTGCCCCTCTCTCGACCGATGAGGAGTTTCTCCGTCGCGTCACGCTCGACCTCACCGGCCGGCTCCCTGAGCCGACCGTCATCCGGCAATTCCTGCTCGACACGTCGGCCGACAAGCGGGATCAACTGGTCGACCGCCTGCTTACCTCCCCGGAGTTTGTCGACAAGTGGACCCTCTTCTTCGGGGATCTCTTCCGCAACAGCTCGCGCTCGACCGCGATTGACCGGTTCGTCTCGGGACGCGAGGCGTTCCATCAGTACCTGCAGGAGGCCTTGCGGAACAACCGGGCCTACCATCTGATCGCCACCGACCTGCTGACCGCCGAGGGGAACAGCGCGACCAGTGGACCGGTCAACTTCATCGTTGGGGGGAACGTCCCGATGGGGCCGGCGCAGGACACTTACGACGGGCTGGCCGTGCAAGCCTCGACGATCTTCCTCGGGCTCAACTCGATGGACTGCCTGCTTTGCCACGACGGTGCTGGCCATCTCGACGCAGTCAACCTGTGGGGAGCGACGGTGACACGAGCCCAGGCCTACGGCATGAGCGCCTTCTTCGCCCGCGCGCGCCGCACTTTCCAGCGGGGGCCGTCGAGCACCATCTTCTACGGCACCTACACGGTCACAGAAGCCGCCACCGGCGACTACCTGCTCAACACCAACTCCGGCAACCGGCAGACGCGCAGCCCGATCAATGGGCAGCGAACGGTCGCGCCGCAGTATCTCGGCACGGGAGCCGGAGCCAACGGTGGGGAGACACGGCGGCAAGCCTTCGCGCGCCACTTGACGAGCGATCCACAGTTCGCACGGGCCGCCGTCAACTACCTCTGGGAAGAGCTGATGGTCGAGGCGCTCGTCTCTCCCTCCGACAACTTCGATCTGGCGCGGCTCAGTTCCAGCGCCCAGCTCCCGGATGGATGGACGCCACAACCCCATAATCCGGAACTGCTCGAAGCGCTTGCCCTCGACTTCCGGAGCAACGGCTACAACCTGCGTCGGATGATCGGAACGATCGTCAAATCGTCGGCCTACCAGTTGTCCTCGCAATATCCAGGGACCTGGAAACTGGAGTACGTCCCCCTTTACGCGCGGAAGTTTGTCCGGCGGCTCAAGGCGGAAGAGATCCACGACGCGATCATCCAAGCGACCGGTCTGCCCCCGGTGACGACCTATCGCTCCCCGGGAACCACCACCAATACCTCGGTCCTCGGGTACCCGATCATCAACGAAGAGGGCCAGAAACTGCGGGAAGTGCTCTGGGCTGGACAGTTTCCGGAACCCCTCGAACCACGGCAACGCGCCGATGTCCGCACGTTTCTCGACTCCTTCCTGCGCGGCAACCGCGACAGCGTTTCCCGCTCTGAGGAGTCGTCGATCATGCAAGCGCTGAACATGATGAACAACACCTTCGTGACGACCCGGGTGCGCAGTGCCGACCGGGTCACCTTCAATAATGAGATCTACCGTTCCAGGGTCTACCAGCTGCTCAATACCGCAGGGGTGACCAATGACCAGATCGTCACAGAGCTATCCCTGCGCACCCTCTCGCGGATGCCGACGGCAGCGGAGCGCGCCAAGCTCACGCCCTACTTCACGCGGCTCAGTCGCCAGGTGGCGACCGAGACCCTGCAGTGGGCCCTCCTCAACAAGGTCGACTTTCTCTTCAACTACTGATGGAGCAGGACAGCATCACGAACAGGAACGGGAGGAGATGAGAATGCGTCAGAACGAGAAGATGGGAAACCGGCAGGAAGTGGGGCAGCCCGTGGGGCCCGCGAATGGGGCAACAGGCGGGGGCAGCGGATTTCGGGGTCTTTTTGGAGGCCGGATGGCGGGCCGGCGCGAGTTCTTTCGCATCGCCGGGACCGGGGTAGCGGGAACGTTCCTCGTGCCTTCGTTACGGCAGCAAGTCCTCGGTGGAGGTGGGCAGGATCGCGTCCCGCCGCAGATCGTCAACCGGGCGCGAAACTGCATCTTCATCCACCTGCAGGGAGCGGCGAGCCACGTCGACACCTTCGACCTCAAGGAGGGCCCATGGACACCGAACGACTTTGGGGCGGAGACGATCAAGGGCATCCACTTCCCGGCGGGACTCCTGCCGAATCTGGCAGAACAGATCGACCGAATGGCGATCGTGCGCAGTGTGCGCGCACCAGCACTGGTCCACTCGCTGCAGCAGATCTGGTCGCAGATCTCGCGGAACCCAACCTCGGCGATGGGTAAGCTCTCGCCGAACCTCGGGTCCGTCATCGCGCGCCAGCTGGAGGGGGAGCGGCTGCCCAGTCAGAAGCTGCCTGGGTTCGTCTCGCTCAATGGCGGCGCGACGGTCGGAGCGGGCTACTTCAATTCGAAGTATACCCCCTTCTCGATCATTGCCAATGCCAACGGCCTCAACAACCTGATCAACAACGCGGGGCAGGCCGCCTTTGAGCAGCGCTACCAGATGCTCGCGGACCTCGACAGCAGTCTGCGCACCAATTCGCCCCTCGGGGAGTCGGTTCTCGACATGGATGGATTCTACCAGCAAGGGAAAGCCATCATGTACAACCCCTCGATCGACGCGATCTTCCGCTACACCGGGGACGAGTCGACCCGGTATGGCAGCAGCGGCTTCGGCAACTCCTGCCTGGTCGCCCGCAACCTGCTGCAGGCCAACCAAGGGACCCGCTACATCCAGCTCAATCTGGGAGGCTGGGACAACCACACCAACATCTACACGGCGGGGGCTGGCATCTACGGGCCCTCCCGGCAGCTCGATCGGGGGCTCGCGGCGCTGCTCAACGACCTGGCGCAGATGCCGGGACAGGTCAAGGGATCGCTCCTCGACGAGACGCTGATCGTCGTCATGGGCGAGTTTGGTCGTACCGTCCGTACGGGAGGCACGGTCGGGTTGAACAGTAACGCCGGGCGCGACCACGACTTCCAGCATTTCGCCGTCTTCTTTGGAGGGGGCGTGACAGGGGGGCAGGTCATCGGGCGGACGACCGACGATGGCTTCGCCGTCGTCGACCCAGGGTGGTCTCACGCCCGACCGATCGCCAACGAAGACATTGCCGCGACGATCTACTCCGCGCTTGGAATCGACTACACGCAAACTTTGTGGGATGATCCATTGGGTCGAGGGTTCGACTTGGTTCCCTTTGCCAAAGAGGGGGCTTGGTATCCGATTACGGAGCTCTTCTCCCGTCAGGTTCCGCAACGGCCCAGACCGGAGGTGGAGGTCGACCGTCGATCGAACCGATCGATCGAGGTCGGCAGGCGAAATTGAGTCTCTCCGGGCAGAGACCTTCTTGATACGTGAGCAGGTGACGATTGGAGCGTAGAGACACGTCCCAGTGGGACTTTTCATTTCTCGCCGACAACCAGGTCGTGCGGTCTCCCGAGTTTGGCATTGCCCCCGGGCATGACCGGGTGCGCTATCCAATTCGGCTGCTCCGCTACTGGTTTGGCTATCAGTTGCTGCGGGAAGAGGCGGAGCGAATCGGGCGCCCGCTCGACGTCCTCGAGGTCGGGGTCGATGTCGGGCAGATGCTCGCCTTCACGCGCTCTGGGCCAAGCACGATCGCCGTCAAGAGCTGGACGGCGGTCGATGCGGTCATGCGGCGGGAGCGGTTGGCGAAGGCGGGGTACACCGACTTCCTTGAGGTCAATCTGGAAGAGAACCCGCTGCGTTTCCCGGGCGAGTATGACGTGGCGATCCTGTTGCACGTCCTGGAGCACCTCTTCCAGCCGGAAGAGGTCTTTGCGCAGATTGTCGGGGCGATCCGGCCCGGTGGAGTCCTGATCGGCGGATTTCCCGTTCTCCCCCGCCTGCTCGAACGGCAACGCGAGCGGCAGATTCGCCAAACGGCACGTCCCCTCGGCCACGTCAGCGTCTTCTCCCCGAAGCGGGTGCGGCAAATGGCCGCCGCGGCAGGGCTCGAGTTGGACTTTCTGAGCGGAGCCTTCCTCATGCGGAGTCGGGGGAGCGCGCTGGAGAACTCGGCGGCCTGGGTGCGATTCAACTTGGCCTGGGGAAGGCTCTTTCCGGGATGGCCTGGGGAGATCTACTGGCGGATGCGGAAGCCGAATTAAGGCCCCTTTCGCCGGTCATCCAATCAAGCGGGTGAGATCTTGGCGCTGCGGGCTTGGTCACCTCTTCACCCACTGCGACACCGATGGAAGCCGTAGCGGAGAAATCACCCTGCCAATACAGGCTGACAAGATCTTCATTCCCTTTACTGGTGACGTTGTCGGATTTTGCTCTACCACCACCAGCAACAGTCCAAATACCAAGACAGGTTGATTGACTCTCCCCTGCCGTCATCAGCCGTAAGCGGTGACTCGATCCATCAAATCATCACGCAGGCCATCACGCAGGCCATCACGCAGGAAGGAGCCGAAAAACTTGAGGAGAGACTGTATCAGAAAGCTGACGGCATCAATATTCCTTCTATCCATTCTGCCGACAACCTTCTTTGCCTTTGCCGGGGAGCGTCGCCCGCTCAATGTGGTGCTGATTCTGGCGGACGACCTTGGGTATATGGACATCCGGGCAAACAATCCGCGCAGCTTCTACGAGACCCCGAACCTGGATCGTCTGGCGGCATCGGGGATGCGGCTGACCTGCGGTTATTCAGCCTGTCCGGTCTGTTCTCCGACACGAGCTGCGGTGATGACGGGCAAGTATCCAGTCAGGGTGGGCATCACCGACTACATCGGAGCGCCGCAGCCTTGGCCGCGTAACACGCGGATGCTGCCGGCACCATACCGGACAGATCTCGCACTGGAAGAGGTGACCATCGCCGAGCGCCTGCGGGCGGAAGGGTATGCGACCTTCATGGCGGGCAAGTGGCACCTGGGGGATAACGAGTCGACTCCGAACGCCCAGGGCTTTTCGGGGCTCAAGCGACGCGGGCAGGTCCAGTTTTACTACCCGGAGACGGTGACCAAGTTCGACGACATCCAAGATCCGAAGACGACCGATGTGATCGCCGAGGAGACCGTCGGGTTTATTGCGGCCAATCGGGAGCGGCCCTTCTTCGCCTACGTTCCCTTCCTGGCAGTCCATACCGCGGTGAAGGCGAGACCCGATCTGGTAGCGAAATGGGAGGAGCGAGCACGCCAGGCATCGCCAGATGCGTGGGGGCAAGAGTATCTCCGCAGGGTCAGGCTGGTGCAGAATCATGGCGAATATGCGGCGATGCTGGAGCAGATGGATACCGCTGTCGGGCGAATCCTGGAAGCCCTCGAGGAGAATGGGCTGAGGGAACGAACGATTGTCATCTTCACCTCAGACAATGGTGGACTTTCGACCTCAGAGGGGCACCCAACCTCCAACGCCCCCTTGAGGGCGGGCAAGGGATGGCCCTACGAGGGGGGAGTACGTGTCCCCCTCTTGATTCGGGTTCCAGGACTTACCAAGCCAGGCAGCACCTCGAAGGTGCCGACCATCTCCACCGACTTCTATGCAACGATTCTCGATCTGCTCGGACTGGCAGCCGCTCCGGAGCAGCATCGCGACAGTGTCAGCCTGAGGTCAATTCTGACTGGAGGCAGGCCACGAGGAAGAGCGCTCTTTTGGCACTACCCGCACTATGGCAATCAGGGAGGGGCACCGATGAGCGCCATGCGCGAGGGGGATTGGAAGCTGATCGAGTGGCTCGAAGATGGCCGCATGGAACTCTACAACCTCAGGCGGGACCCCTCGGAGATGATCGACCTTGCCCGGCGGGAGGCATCCCGGGCAACCGCCATGCGGAAAAGGCTCGAGGCGTGGCGACGAGAGACGGGGGCGGCCATGCCGGTCCAGAATCCGCACTTCGATCCAAAAATCAAAGAGGCACGGTAAGGGGACGCTGCCACCAATGCTTGGCGCTTGGGGAAAGATGAACAGATGAAAATACGAGATTATCTGGTCCTGATATTGGTCACAATCGGCCTCTCGAGTGTGGAGGGGAGGGCGCAGCAGCAGGTCGGGAAGGGCCGGCGTCCGAATATTCTCGTCATCCTGACCGATGATCAGCGAGCCGACACGATTGGTGCCTGGGGGAATCGCCATATCAGCACACCGAACATCGATCGGCTGGTGCGGAATGGCTTCAGCTTCCGACGCAATTACGTCTTCGGGAGCAACAATGGCGCGGTCTGCGTCCCAAGTCGCGCCATGCTCATGACGGGACGAACCTGGATGAGCATCGAGGCACCGACCATTGCGGGAACGAAGATGATGCCGGAGCTGCTGGGTGAATCGGGGTATGAGACATTTGCCACTGGCAAATGGCACAACGGGGAGGCCTCCTGGCAGCGGGGCTTCCAGCGGGGCAAGGCGATCATGTTCGGGGGGATGTCAGATCATACGCGGGTTCCACTCCGCGACCTTGGTTCTGATGGGCAGCTGACCCCAGTGAGGATTGGCGACCAGTTTTCCAGCGAGATCTTTGCCGATGCCGCGATCGAGTTTCTCGAGAATCGGGATCGGCAGAGGCCCTTTTTCGCCTATGTCGCCTTGACGGCACCGCACGATCCGCGTCAGCCACCCGATCGATACCGCGAGATGTATGCCCGGCGACAACCGCCACTGCCATCCAACTTCCTGCCGCAGTTGCCGTTCGACAATGGAATGATGTCCAACCTGCGTGATGAAAACCTCGCCGCTTGGCCACGGACTCCGGAGGTGATCCGCGAACAGCTTGCCGAGTATTACGGGATGATTTCGCACATGGACGAGCAGATCGGGAGAATTCTCGAAAGCCTGCAGCGTTCGGGGGAAGCGAAGCAGACGATCATCATCTACGCTGCCGACAACGGGCTGGCGCTAGGCAGTCACGGGCTGCTCGGCAAACAGAGCCTCTTCGAGCACAGTGTGCAGGTGCCGCTGGTCTTCTCTGGTCCAGGGGTTCCACGTGGGCGGTCGACTCAGGCCTTCACCTATCTGTTCGACATCTTTCCGACAGTCTGCGAACTGACGGGGATTCGCCCGCCAACCGGACTGGAGGGATTGAGCCTGCGACCGCTCTGGCGTGGCACGGCAACCACGCTGCGCGACTCGGTCTTCTTGCCATTCCAGAATTTTCAACGCGCCGTCCGCGACGAGAGATGGAAGCTGATCGCTTATCCGCGGATTGGCTACCTGCAGCTCTTCGACCTGCAGAAGGATCCCGGCGAGACGCGCAACCTGATCGAGCAGCCCGAAAGCGGACCCCACCTCCGACGATTGCAGGAACTGATGAAGCGCTGGCAGTCACAACTTGGCGACAAGGTGGAGATTCCGCAAACGAGCCGCCCCCCTGCCCCGATCGATCTGACCGGTAAACCACGCAAACCCGATCAGTGGCAGCCGCAGTGGA
>JBMUAP010000022.1:0-14066 GCA_049454155.1 Blastocatellia bacterium | reverse complement strand
TCGACGGCGCGGGCCTCCCACAACTCCTCGCCCTGCTCTTTGTCTTTGTTCTGGCCCAATCGATCGAAGGCTACTACCTCACCCCGAAACTTCTCGGCTCCCACCTCGATCTCCACCCGCTCTTGGTCCTCGTCGGCCTGATGATCGGTGGCAACCTCTTTGGTCTCCTCGGCTTCATTCTTTCTATCCCCCTCCTTGCCATTACCCTTGTCCTTCTCCGCTTTCTCCTCGCGTCCTATCACCAATCCTCTTTTTACCTTCCTCCTTCCACTAGCAATTGATAGCTTTCTGAATATGATTGTTGACAGCAGGTGACTCAACTTCTATACTGCCATTGTTTTTAGTAAGGAAGATCAGGCTTCCTGGACCCGCTCCCCTGCCAAATGAGGGGAAGACTAGAGCAGTCAGCAGTCAGTAGTCAATCGAGAGGTCTTGAGTGGGAGCGTCGAAGAGGCAATCGGGCAGAACCGTTGGGAAGGGAAATAGCCGGGCAGGGGAGGAGCGGTGAAACGACTTGAGAAATACCGCCCGACCATCGGTGACGAGTAAAGGGGAGACGAGCATAATGAGCAAGGTAATCGGAATCGATCTGGGAACGACCAACTCGGTCGTCGCGGTGATGGAAGGAAGTGAACCGGTGGTGATCACCAACTCGGAAGGGGGACGAACCACCCCTTCGGTCGTTGGATTCGCCAAGGACGGCAACCGGCTGGTCGGTCAGGTAGCCAAGCGACAGGCAGTAACCAATCCTGAAAACACGATCTACTCGATCAAACGGTTCATGGGCCGCCGGTTCGACGAGGTCTCGGATGAGATGAAGCAGGTCCCCTATCGGGTGACCGAGGCGGCGAACAAGGACGTTCGGGTCGACATCAACGGGAAAGAGTACTCCCCCCCGGAGATCTCGGCGATGATCCTGCAGAAGCTCAAGCAGGCTGCCGAGGACTATCTTGGACAGAAGGTCGAGCGCGCCGTCATCACCGTGCCGGCCTACTTCAACGACGCACAACGACAGGCGACGAAGGACGCGGGAAAGATCGCCGGGCTCGAGGTCCTGCGCATCGTCAATGAGCCGACGGCGGCCGCCCTTGCCTACGGACTGGACAAGAAGAAGGACGAAACGATCGCGGTCTTCGATTTCGGCGGGGGAACCTTCGACATCTCGATCCTCGAGGTTGGCGAGGGGGTCGTCGAGGTCAAGTCGACCAACGGGGATACCCACCTCGGCGGAGACGACATCGATGAGCGCCTCATCGAATGGATCACCGAGGAGTTTCGCAAGGACCAGGGAATCGACCTCTCCAAGGACAAGATGGCGCTGCAGCGGTTGAAGGAGGCGGCGGAGAAGGCCAAGATCGAACTCTCGTCAACGATGGAGACCGAGATCAATCTTCCCTTCATCACCGCCGACCAGAGCGGGCCGAAGCATTTGGTTCTCAAACTGACGAGGGCCCGTTTCGAGTCACTGGTGGCCGACCTGCTCCAGCGGACCCTCGAACCGTGCCGCAACGCGCTCAAGGATGCGGGGGTGACAGCGGCCCTGATCGACGAGGTCGTCTTGGTCGGGGGCTCAACCCGGATTCCCAAGATTCAAGAAATGGTCAAGGAGTTCTTCGGGAAGGAGCCCCACAAGGGGGTCAACCCGGATGAAGTGGTTGCGATCGGTGCCGGCGTCCAGGCGGGCGTGCTCTCTGGAGAGGTCAAGGATCTGCTCCTTCTCGATGTCACCCCGCTGAGTCTGGGAATCGAGACGCTCGGGGGAGTTTTCACCAAACTGATCGAGCGCAACACGACCATTCCGACGCGGAAGAGCGAGCACTTCTCGACGGCCACTGACAATCAGACCTCCGTCGAGGTCCACGTGCTTCAGGGTGAGCGCGCCCTTGCCGATGACAATCGGACGCTGGGCAAATTTCATCTCGTTGGGATTCCTCCCGCACCACGCGGGATCCCCCAGATCGAGGTGACCTTCGACATCGATGCCAACGGCATCGTCAATGTCTCCGCCCGCGATACCGGCACGGGACGCGAGCAGAAGATCACGATCACCTCCTCCTCCGGATTGTCCAAGGACGAGATCGATCGGATGACGCGCGACGCTGACTCCCACGCCGAGGAGGATCAGCAGAAGCGCCAAGCGATCGAGAACAAAAACCGTCTCGACTCAATGGTCTACCAGACGGAGAAGACCATCACCGACAATCGGGAGAAGATCCCCGTCGGATTGATCTCCGAGGCGGAAACAGCGGTTGCCGAAGCACGCAAGGTCGTCGACGCCAACCAGAGCGAGCAGTATTCGGCTCAACTGGAGAACCTCAACCGCGTCTCGCATCGCATTGCTGAGGCACTTTACCAGCAGCAAGCCAGCGCGGGGGCCACGCCCAACGCCGAGCCGAACGCCGAGGAGGAAGCGGCCGGAGCCAGCGCCGGTGCTTCGACTGGAACTGCAAGCGATGATGTCATCGACGCAGAGTACATCGACGTCGATGAGAAGAAGTAGCGATGGACGGAAGGAGGGAGGGGATGCCCCCTCCCTCCTTCTTCGAGGAGTGTCGGGATGCGAAGAACCCATCACTTGCTGCACGACTTGGCCACGATCGAACAGCAGCTGACCCAGCTCGTGCGCGGACAGAGCCTCTTCCCCTCCGCCTCATCCCAGGGAGCGGCTTGGACTCCCCCCGTCGATATCTATGAAACGGCGGAGGCATTCGTGCTGACGGCCGAACTGCCTGGGGTGGAAAGTTCCGCGATCGACATTCGGGTCATCGGCGAGACATTGGTGCTGCGGGGAGAACGTCGCTGGGAGAGGGAATCTCACCGCTCGGCGCAGGAGGAGCACTTTCTCCGTCTCGAAAGCGCCTACGGAAAGTTTGAGCGGAGCTTTCGTCTCTCCCAAGAGATTGACAGCGGGCAGATCACCGCTGACCTCGATCGGGGTGTGTTGAAGGTCATTCTGCCAAAGCGCACGCCTGTCCCGCCGTCAGGTGGCCGGGAGATCCGCATCCAGGGATCCGCTCCCCCCCCCATCTCGGAAGAGAAGGAGTAGAGGGACCACCCACTCGGTCGTTCCCTGACAGGAGAAGGCAAATTCGATGCCCCCACGCGAAGACTACTACCAATCTCTCGGCGTCAGTCGCTCTGCTACCGCAGACGAGATCCGCAAGGCCTACCGTCGACTTGCCCGAAAGTACCATCCCGATGTCAATCCAGGGGATCACTCGGCCGAGGAGAAGTTCAAGCGGCTCTCGGAGGCCTACGATGTCCTCTCGGACCCGAAGAAGCGGGAGGTCTATGATCGCTTCGGGACCTACAGTGATCACCTGCGAGACGCACCCCCTCATCAACAACGCTCTGCTGGCCCCAATCAATGGTCGCAATTCGATTTTGAATGGCCTGGGAATCAGTCCCGCACTGCCTCGTCTGGGGCTGGCAGCGGCGCGGCCGGGGCCGGCGGCTTTCGGGATATTCTCAATGAACTCTTCAATCAGGGAAAAGCGGGAGCCACCCCCCGGCCCGGTCCGCAACGCGGGCCAAACCTGGAGGTTCCCCTCTCGATCAGTTTTGAGGAGTCGATCAATGGTCTGACGACCAACCTGCCGATTCGACGAAGTGAGCCTTGTCAGTCCTGCCAGGGGAGCGGAGAGTCGGCTTCGGGCCCATCACTCTGCCAAGTGTGTGGGGGCAAGGGAAAGGTCTCAGCCGGCGGCGGATTCCTCCGATTGGATCAGGACTGCGCTGCCTGTGAGGGCACGGGCAGACAACCTCGCCCCTGCTCAACCTGCAACGGGCAGGGAACTGTTCCTCGCTCGGAGACGGTCAAGGTCCGCATCCCTGCTGGGGTCAACACCGGCTCCCACATTCGGGTTGCCGGCAAGGGACACGCCGGTCTGCGCGGTGGCCCATCCGGAGATCTGATGATCGTTCCCAATGTTGCGCCTCACCCCATCTTTACCCGCAAGGGAGACAACATCTACTGCACGATCCCGATTACGCTCCCCGAGGCCGCGCTGGGTGCCAAGATCGAGGTTCCGACAGTCAGTGGCAAGGCGCAACTGCGGATTCCCCCTGGCACTCAGACCGGTCAACTCTTCCGCTTGCGCGAAAAGGGCGCTCCCAGTCTTCGTGGGAATACGCGTGGCGATCAATACGTCGAAGTGAAGATCACCCTGCCTCGCCTCATCGATGAGGATTCCAAAAATCTGTTGCGCGACTTTGCCCGTCGGAACCCGGAAAACCCGCGGGTGGAACTCGGCTTGGAGTAGCCACCATGACCCCAAAGGAGTCTCCCCCAGGAAGGAAACGAACCAAGGGATACACGATCAGCGCTGTCGCGGACTACTATGGTGTACATCAGCAGACACTGCGGATGTACGAACGCGAAGGGCTTCTCACTCCCTCGCGCTCGGTCGGTAACGTTCGACTTTACACGGAAGAGGATATCGATCGACTCGAAGTGATCCTCCAACTGACCCGTGAGCTTGGCGTCAACCTCGCCGGCGTCGAGATCATCCTTCATATGCGGGAAAAGATGAATCGAATGCAGGAGGAGTTCAACCGCTTCTTCGCCTTGCTTCGCGACTATGCGGCGCAGAACTCTACCGCCCAGCACGATCCCTCGCCCGATGTCGCCCTCGTCCCACGTCAACAGATTCAAACGTTCCTGACCCGAACCCCGCCGCCCCGAGACGGACTCCGCTCCTATGAGGACGATACCTCCGACGCCTCCTGATCAGAGGACATCGGCGAAGGCCTTTCTGGTGCGGAGAAACCACCAGTAGCCCAGGAGGAAGCACCCCATCGCGAAGATCGATGTCCACCCCAGCCCCGACCAATCCGGAAGACGGCCCTCGAGCAGGACCCGTCGGTAACTTCGAATGAGGGGGGCCATTGGGTTTGCCTCGACCAGCCAACGGTAGCGCGCTGGCACCATCGACTCTGGATAGAAGATTGGGGTGAGGTACATCCAGGCCATCAGCGACAACTGGACCAACTGGCCTGTGTCCCGCAAAAAGACCCCAAAGCTCGCCACCAACCAGCCAAGGCCAATCGTCAAGAGAAGCTGTGGAATCAATAGGAAAGGGAGAAAGAAGAGGGTTGGGGAGAAAATCTGCTCTAACAGCAGCGCCGCTACCAGAAGAACCACGGTTCCAATTGCCTGTTGAACCAATGCGGAGAGAGAGAGCTGCACGGTCAGGGCTTCGACAGGAAAGACGACCCGTTTGACCAGGTTGACGTGCTCCACCACCACCGAGGTCGAACGTTGAACCGCTTCCGCGAAGGCGAGCCAGGGAAGCAAACCACAGAAAAGGTAGACTGCAAAGCCAAGCGGCCCACTCTCTGCCCCAAATCTTGCCTGAAAGATTCCGGAGAAGATGAGGGTAAAGATGACAATCTGCACTGCTGGGGTAAGAATCGCCCAGATCGGACCAAGAAATGATCCCCGGTATCGCTGTGAAACTTCGCGCCGCACCATCGAGAGGACCAAGGCGCGATGGACGACAAGGAGGGCTCGCAATGGCTGCCAGAACCCTTCCGACCGCTCTTCCCATTCGTCGACTTCAGGACCAGGGCGAGCGGGAACCTCTCGTCTTTGGCGGCGGCTCATGAGGGGAGCCCGGTCGCCTTGCGTGCGACCTTCCCCGACGAGCTGACGAGGGTCAACGGAGCCACCATCTCCTCTTCGGACCGCTCCTGACTGGCCTTGGCCTCGACAGACGGAAGGCGGACCAGCTCGAGATGTGCTAATCGCGCCAAGAGCTCCTCGTACTGATCGGTGATCTGCTCCCAATTGTAGTACTGGATCACCCGGGCCATCGCGCGTCGACGGTACTCTCCGATCATCAAGGGATGATCGATCACCTCTTGCAATCGTTGGGTCAGCTCCTCACTCGATTCATAGAGCAACCCGGCGTCCCCGATCACCTCCCGATTCTCCGGCGTGCTCAGCGTCAAGGCGCAATTTCCCGCCCCCATGGCCTCGATCAGGGCGGGGTGAGTCCCCCCGACCTCGGTGGCGTGCACGTAGCAGAAGGCGTTCTGCTGCAATGCCCGATAGTCCTCGCCAAAGACAAATCCCGGAAAGCGGACCCGCCAATCCGAGGTGCTCTTCAATTGCGCGATGTACTCGTGGGCATAGGGTGCGCCGCCAACGATGACCAGCGGCCAATCGCTCTTGACTTGGCGGTACGCTTCGATGACCAAGTGGGCATTGTTCTCTGGTTCAAGGCGGCTGACATAGAGGATGTACTGGTTCGGAACCAAACCGAAGCGACGCAACCGTTCCGGGTCAGCACGACGGGCGACCTCTGCGCCATAGGCGATCATCGAGGAGCGCTTGTGATACCGGGTGGCATAGTAGTCCTGGATGACCTGGGCATCGGTGACAATCTCTGTCGGCAGAAAGGTGGAGAGCCATTCCGAAAGCAGATAGTAAGTCCGTCCAAACCAGTTCCACTTCTTTCGTTTGCGTTCCAGCCCATCAACATTGACCAGTGTCGGCGTCCCGAAGAGGCGGGGCCAGAAGGAGAAGAGGCTGTTCGCAGCGTTGCAGATGAGGATCACGTCGTAGCCTCTCCAGGCGGCGTGTACCACAGAGAGCAATGTGTGGACGATCGTATCGAAATACTTATGCCGAATCGTCGGCAGAACGACCAGATCAACCCCCCGATAGGTCGTGGCTCTCCCCGCCGAGTAGTGGCGACGGCAGTAGACCGTCACTTGGTGGCCGCGTGCCGCCAATCTTGTCCCCAGTTGTTCAGCAAACGTCTCGAACCCCCCATAATTGGCAGGGATTCCTCTCGTCCCCAGAATTGCGATCTTCATAGTCGTGATTGTTGGCGAGCGTGCGCTGCTCTTAGCGTTGGCATTCGCGTTGAGGTCCTTCTCGAAAAGGAACGATTGAAAGGAGCGGTCTGGGGCAGGTTCGAGCCGGGAGATCCTGCAAGTAATCTTGGAGGAGTCCGTGGCCAACCGTCTGTCGATCGAACTGTGGGTCCAATGAGGCCGCGCAGCCATCTAGCGGCTATTTCGGAATTATAACGGTTGGGGTCCACCTTCGACAATCCCCCAAATTCTCTGAACGCCATTCCTCTTCATTATTTAGGTGACTATTGCTTGGCGATGGTGTAATTTTTACATTCTTTAATCGAGCAAATGGCAACGCAGCATCAGTCAGAGAGCGAGTTGTCCTGTTTGTCTGCCGCTGCGCGCAACGCCGATCAACGAAGCGCCCCCCTTCGACCTGTTCTCTTTTGGGTGTTGCTGGAGAGGGCCAATTGACGTTCGACAAGACTGGCCACCCCACCTGGGTGCCGGCAGGATCGACGAAAGCTGGAGATCGCTGGAATGAACGGGAAGAATGACACTGGGATTGAATCCGGAGGTTTGTTGCCCTCTCAAACAGGGAAGATGGAGCCATCGAGCAGGGTTCGCGCGATTGGAAAATGGGCGATCAAGGCTGCTCTCGCTTGTGGGGTGGTGATGGCTTGGTCGATTCACCTCGTCACCGCGGCCTTTGGCCAAGAGTCGGCTTCTGTTCGGCAGGCAGACCAAGCGAGCAAGTCAGAGCGCCTTGTCGAACAAGTAAAGAGAGCCTGGGGGCTGCGAAGCAACCCCTCGTTTGCCGGGGCGGGTGCATCTCTACTTCCGGCGACGGCCTTTCCGGAAGAGAGAATCCGCCAGTGGACCTCTCTGGTACTTCCCCGCCTTCGCTTCGAACTTCCCGTTCCACCGCAGCTCTTCCTTCACGAAACCACTTCTCTCCTCTACCAGGAGATCGCCAAGCGGCTCGGCGTTCGGTACCGCTTCCGCGGAACGGATGATAGTGGATACGATTGTTCGGGTTTTGTCTGGCGAGTCTTCCAATCGGCTGGCGGCGACTTCGACCGTGTCGCGGCTCGGACACTCTGGTCGCAACTCCCAGAGGCCAATCCCGAGGAGAAGGAGCAGTTTGGGACACTCGTCTTCTTCAACGGGCTTCGCCACGTCGGAATCGTGCGGGACGCCAAGACCTTCTACCATGCCTCTCGAACCCACGGAGTGACCCTGTCGAGCTATGACGGCTACTGGGGTCGTCGGATCACGGGATTTCGGCGCGCGCCCGCAATAGCACCCTGACGGTGTCGCTAGAGGGAGGCAGATTGTTGGGACGAAGAGCCAGGGGCTATTCTTGGAATGACCTGTCCAAGGTGTGGCTCGCACCCATTCTATCTGCCTTGTTCGCGAGTGGGGAAGTGTGTTGGGCCCATCCACTTCTCTCCCTTACTCAGCAAATTTCCCAGCCAGCATTCGTGGCTCTCTCCGATCCGCATCAAGTCGCCAAGGACTTCACAGGAAGCGAACCAGCGAACCTTCCTCTTGCTGATCCTCCCACGCTCGAATCCAAGCTCTACGAAGCCATCATGTCGAGAATTGGTCTACCCTATCGTCTGGGAGGAACGGACGATCTTGGGTACGACTGCTCGGGATTTATCTGGCGTATTTTTCGGGAGGCTGGCGTCGACATTCCTCGACACTCTGTCAGGGAGATGTGGGAGCGTCTGCCGGAGGCCCGCGAGGGGGAGGAAGGGACGTTTGGGGTGATTGTCTTCTTCAGCGGCTTGACTCACGCGGGGATCGTTCGAGACGCCCACTCCTTCTACCACGCGTCAAGCTCGCAGGGAATCGTGCGTTCCTTCTTCAGTGACTACTGGGGAGCCCGTGTGACAGGGTACAGGCGGGTTCCAATTTCGCGTTCCAGCTCGACCAGGCCACGTTGGAGTCGCCCGAGAAAGGCAGGAACGCCCCCTGGCCGTTCATCTTCTCCACGCGCATCGATCGATCGTGACCGGCCTTGAGTCTCACCTTGAAAGGAGGGAGAGGTCAGCGATCGGAGGGTCTCGCGGTAAAACCAGGAGTTTGAGCCTTTCGATCCCGAGGCTCCCAGACGACGACGATCTTATCGATATTGATGTGGCAGGTCACCCCCTCCTTTTCGAGACTGAGAATATTGCCCTCGATGCGGGTCACACGACCGCTGATGGTCGCCCCTTCACAGGTGACATCGATCTCCTTGCCCATTTGCGATTCGAGAAAATTCTTCACATCTGCTCCTTGGCCCGTTTCTCCCGCCCGTCTCCCCCGTCTTCCTGTATTCGCACCTCGCCGTGATGGTTCAATGAGGAGATTTTCATCATTCCGTCAGTATCTGTAGGTCATTAACAGAATGAATCCGATTGTACCGCATCAAGCAGGGTTCCGGGAATTCAAGTTGGCGAGAATCAGGAGAAGCGGGTAGAATGAGCCGTTCGAGTCAAGAGTGGAAGACCGTGCCTGGACACTTGGTGGCTGGGCGGATCGATTGGGGCGATCTCCATATTTGCCTGAGAAAGAGGTGCCATGAAGGCCGTTGTTGTCGAAGAGAATGGCGGACCTGACCGGTTGGTTCTGCGAGAGAGGCCGATCCCGACGCCCGGTGCAGGCGAAGTGGTCATCCGGCAGACTGCGGTCGGGGTCAACTACATCGATATCTACCACCGCACGGGGCTCTACCCGCTCCCACGTCCCTTCGTTCCTGGGATGGAAGGAGCTGGAAGGATCGAGGCGATCGGCCCAGAGGTGACCGGGCTCGCCGTTGGAGATCGGGTTGCCTACGCCATGCAACTCGGCGCGTATGCCGAGTATGTCCTCCTTCCAGCCTGGAAGGCGGTCCCCCTTCCCGCAACAGTCGCGGATCGGGATGCGGCCGCACTCATGCTTCAGGGGATGACCGCCCACTATTTGACAACGTCGGTGCACGCAGTCGGACCCGGTCAAACCGCATTGATCCTCGCGGCGGCAGGTGGAGCCGGACTTCTCTTGGTCCAACTGGTCAAGCGATTGGGAGCCCGTGCCATCGGGGCTGTCTCGACTCCAGCCAAAGCAGAGCTCGCCCGCCGTGCGGGTGCGGACGAGGTGATCCTCTATACTGAGCAGAATCTGGTGGACGAGACACGGCGGCTGACCGATGGGCAGGGAGTCCAGGTCGTCTACGATTCTGTTGGCCAATCGACCTTTCTGCAGAGCCTTGAATGTCTGGCACCGCGCGGGATGTTGGCGCTCTACGGCCAGTCGAGCGGGCCGGTTCCTCCATTCGATCCGGCGCTGCTCGCCCAGAAAGGTTCTCTCTTTCTGACCCGCCCCAGCCTCGCACATTACGCCGCGACCCGTTCGGAGCTTCTCTGGCGATCCGGCGAACTCCTGACGTGGCGCGGCCAAGGGGAGATCTCGCTGCGGATTGACCGGTCGATTCCATTGTCTGACGCAGCCGAGGCTCACCGTGCCCTTGAGAGCAGACAGACCACGGGTAAGATCGTTCTGCTCCCGTAACCCAGTCGCCAACCCCACTCGGGCGTCGTGACCCCTTGCGGAAGTGAGTGGGTCCCAGCGTTGGATAGATCGAAGGAAAAGAAGAGCGTGATGGAAGAGCCGACCCCCGCCCATCCAATCAACTGCCTGGACAACCGTCCAGGCAGCAGATCTTGGATTCCCCCTGGTCCGCTTCCAGCAACTGACCAGATCGTCCGGCTCTTGTGGGGATTCTCCCTGGTGGGCGGGATCCTCTACTTGGTCCTGCCCTCCTCCATCGAAGGTCCCGCCCGGGTGACGATCAAGGGACTTGGGGTTGGATTGCTGGCGGCCTTGGCGTTCCGCGTCATCCAACGCCTTTCCAAACCTGTCGACGGATGGATTCTCGCCGTGGCCCTCAGCTTCTCCTGTCTCGGAGACCTCTTCCTGGCCTTGCGTGGAACCTTTCTCCTCGGTCTCTCCTCTTTCCTGGTCACCCATCTTCTTTATCTGACACTCTTCGTGCGGAACTGGCGACGTCCGCTGCGTCCAACGAGAACACGCCTCGCCATCTCAATCCTCGTGCTCCTCTTCAGTCTCTTCTATTCACAGTGGCTCGCGCCATCCCTTGGTTCTCTGGCGATGCCGGTAGCCCTCTACGTCTGTGCGATTACCCTGATGGTCGTGGCTGGACTGTGGAGCAGCTTCTCCCCTTCGTGGGTCTGGGTGGGTGCCATCCTCTTTCTCGTCTCCGATGCCATCCTCGCCGCTGACCGCTTCCGCGGGCAGGTTCCTTTCGCTGGATTCCTGATCTGGGCCACCTACTACTTGGGCCAGTATGGAATCGCCCTCGGCATCCTGCACGCTCATTGGGCGCATCAGGAAAAGGAGATCTCTTGAAACTGGAACTGCTCTCTCCGACGATGAGCGATGGTGCCACTCTTTTTGTCTATCACTGGCAACCCGACTATGAAATTGGTCGCGGGATCGTTCAAATTGTCCACGGACTGGCGGAGCATGCCGGGCGCTATGAGTCGCTGGCCGAAGCACTGACGCAAGCCGGCTATCAAGTCTTCGCACTTGACCTCCGAGGGCATGGCAGAAGCGCCAATGGACGAGAGGGGCTGGGATGGGTGGGAGAGAAGGGAAGTTGGCAGCGAATGGTCGACGACACGATCGAGTGCTGCCGATCGGCCCATCAACGCTATCCGCAACTTCCGTTGTATCTCTTTGGACACAGTCTGGGGAGTTGGATTGCCCAACAGATCCTCTTCGAGGCACCGGACCTGCTCGACGCCGCCATCCTCTCGGCCCCATCAGGAGAATTCCCCGTGTTAGCGCGACTGGGCCGCTGGATCGCGAGATTTGAGCGATGGCGAGTGGGGAAGACTGGGCGGAGCGATCTCATCAATCGGTTGACGTTCGAGGCTTTTAACCAGCCTTTTGCCCCCAACCGGACAGCATTCGACTGGCTTTCACGGGATGAACAAGCGGTCAATCGCTACATCGCCGATCCGGCTTGCGGATTTGTGGCAACCACGCAGTTCTGGGTCGACTTTCTCGACGCGATGGGCCGCATAGTTGCCCCCGAAAATCGCGCACGAATCCGTCGCTCCATCCCACTCTACCTCTTCTCAGGTCGCAATGACCCCGTCAATCGTCAAGGACGTGGCTGTGAGCGGCTCGCCGAGACCTATCGCACAATGGGGATCCGGAACGCGAGCTACAGGCTCTACCCCCAAGCTCGCCATGAGTGTCTCCACGAAACCAACCGGGAAGAGGTGATCGAGCATATTCTCGAATGGCTCGACTGCCTGCGGGCGTACCAACGGGCGGCGACGATCGTCGGAACGGGCTCACCGGAGAGTTGATGGTACGTTGACATCTGCTCACTCAAGATCGTGACGGGCTACCCACCCCTCGTGGCGCTCAAATCGAACTCGTGCCCATTCCGTCGCGCCATCCCCTGCCCGATTGCCGAGCATCACGACGTTTTCTCCCTCTGGAATCGAGGCAATCGTTGCGCAGTCTGTTCGTGGACAGGCAAGCAGCTGGAGGGTCGTGACTTTCGTCGACATCGTCATCCCTGCGGACCCATCTGGCACTGGCTCGTCGGGCGGCAAGGGTGATCTTTGGTCGTCAACGATTGGTGCGGCTGGACTGGTCGATGAAGATGGGGTGTACTTCTCGCGGTGGATCCACTCAAGCATCTGGTCTGCCGCCTGATTCAAAGGAGCGAGGATCTCCTTACCTCCAACGAGATAGGCAAGTCCCAACAGCAGAATTGGCCCCCCCGCCATCCCGGCTAACGATGCAAGGAGATCCCTCTTGGTAAGCATGTCTGTCTTCCCACTCCTTATTCGTAGCGCAGAGCGACAATCGGGTCGAGGCTCGAGGCCTTCCAGGCTGGCCACAGACCAAAGATCAGACCGATGCCAACACTCGAGAGCAGTCCGACGACAGGTGCCCAGAGCGGCACGTAGGATGGCAGAATCAACTTGATGATCAACGTTGCCAGCCAGCCAATGACGAGGCCGATCAGCCCCCCCATGCCAGTCAAGGTCATCGCCTCAATCAGAAATTGCCACATGATGTCGCGGCGCCTTCCCCCAATCGCCTTGCGAATTCCGATCTCGCGAGTCCGTTCGGTGACGGAGACGAGCATGATGTTCATGACACCGATTCCCCCAACCAGCAGTCCGACCGATGAGATCGCCACCATGGCGATGGCCACTCCGAAGGTGATCGACCGGAAGGTGTCGATGATCGAATCGGCAGTGGCGATCCCAAAATTGTTCGGCTTGTCGAGGGCAACCTGACGACGAACCCGCAGCAGTTCTGTCACTTGGTTCATCGCCTGCTGCATCATCCCCGCTCGTGCGATCGCGAGAATGAAGACATCCTCCGCGTTGGGCTTGAGTTTGACCGCGACGGTATAGGGCACGAAGATGACGTTGTTCTCGTCGTTGCTGCCCTCTCCACCTCCGAAGAGCTGTTCGCGCTTCTCCAGCACCCCAACCACCCGAAACTCTCGCCCTCCGATCGTCAACAAACGGTCGAGAGGGTTGAGGAGGGCAAAGTACTGCTCGGCTACCGTCGCGCCGATGACACAGACGTTCTCCCGCCGCTCATTCTCTAATCGGGTAAAGAACCTCCCCGCCGAGATGACCCAGATGCCAGTCTGTTCATACTCGGAGAGTGTTCCCTGCAAGCTGACGGCCGCCGACTCCTTGCCCATGGCCTTGACGGAGATCTTCTTCCCGAAGTAGTCGTTGGTGATGTTGAGCAAGGGTACCGCTTGGGTGACGGCTGGCAAATCAGAAATGGCCACCGCATCTTCATAGCTGAGGCTCTTTCGCATCCGCTCTTCGCGGGTCGGCGGTCCAAACCGCACGCCCGATTCGAATTTGGTGATGAAGATGGAGTTAGTTCCGAACGACTCGACTTGCTTGGTGACGGCATAGTCGATCCCGCTGATGATCGACGCGATCGCCATGACGGTGACCACTCCAATGACAACCCCGAGCACCGTCAGAAAGGAACGGAGCTTGTTGGCATTGAGCGTCGCGAGCGCCATGCGGAGATTTTCATAGATATCGCTGCGGATCAGTTTCATGGGGATTGATTACTCCGTTCGTAAGGCAACAATGGGATCGAGGAGGGCCGCCTTGCGTGCAGGAAGGATCCCCGACATCACCCCCACCAACCCGGAGATGGTGACGGCGACAATGACTGCGGTCACGGAGAGGTAGGTAGGGAAGAAG
>JBMUAP010000021.1:0-14151 GCA_049454155.1 Blastocatellia bacterium | reverse complement strand
AATCGCCGTGAGCAGCTTGACGTCTCCGGCCTTCATTCCCCCCGCAGCGTACGGGAAGAGAAGGAGAAGAAATCCAACGACGATCCCGATGGCACCCGCAGCTCTTCCCAGCTCTCCCGGCCAACCAAGGTGGCTGATCGACCCAATCAGCATCGCGGGGAAGACAATCCGGTTGGGGATCCGCCGGAATTTCCCATCGAAGATCGCCACGACGATCACCAGCACCGTCAATGCAAGATCCCGGACTCCCACCGAGACTGGGACGGCAGTCTGAGGGAAGATCATCAGCTCGCCAATTGGTCCGATCATACCGAATCCCAAGAGGAATACACCCGTCAGGTCACAACTGGCCCCATCTAAAGATATCCACAGATATCCACCGGCGAACCCTCTCGAAAGGGACTAATACCTCTTCCCGATGCACAGCCAGAAGTCAGACCCTCAGTGGCACCAAGCGCAAGGGAGCGGAGACCTTGTCAGGTCAGCACAAAGTCCGAACCTTTTCCACTGACCATTTCCCAGACAGGAAAACGAAGTGTGGGAACAGGATAAGTCCGAACGGTCAACCCTTTGAGAGAAGTCACCAGTGAAAAAGATGTAGTGTTGCGCGGTTCGTGGAGGGAAAGACCCAGACCGGCCCCCTGTCATTCGTTCCTGGTCCCTCCGGTTCAGTTGACCCGAGAGCAGGAAAGCGTCCCGAAGATTCTCCGGGTGGCTCCGATCCTCGATCCCGACCCTGTCGGTCCCTTCTTCACAGACGAGACACAAGAGTCGAGGGGGCTGGAATCGGACGCTCGCAGAGGAGCTCGGCAAGGATGAATCCGCCGGCTGATCAGACCCTATTCAAGACAAATTCAAGTCGAGTTATGGGTGAGAGAACACCGAACGTACAGAGCAACCGTCTGACTTGCCACTCAATGGCGAACTCAACTCGGGCCTGTTCTGCCCGGTTAGCGATCTAGTCAGGGGGGCTGCTTCGTCTAGCCCCTGTCCCACGGTGGCGCTGAATCGTTCAACCTGGAAGCCCTTCTCTCCCCTCCTCCCCCTCCCTGGAGGGGGAGAGGCGTGGAAGAAAGGGACCCAGACGGACTAGGAAATAGCCTGGTTGGCGTTCTCGAGGCGCGAACCGATCTTGCTGAAGATGCTGGTGATGCTGGTACCCATGGTGGTCAGCACAAAGACAGCCGCGGCACCGATCAGGACCAGAAGCAGGGAGTACTCGACGATATCCTGGCCCTGCTCATCTCGCACGAAGGAACGAACAAACGACTTCATCGACGCGGCTTGAATCTTGTTGATCATGGAATCCATCTCCTTCACTTTCGATCATTCGCTGCCAGGAACAAGGTTCCTCCGCGCGGTGATCGGTCTCGTTCGGCCAGCCCAAGCATCTACTTGAGGGGAACTTCCCCAAAGGGAACTTCCGGGGAGGGCTGGCAGTTTCAAATGGGGTCGACGTCGAGGTCGACGTCAACGTTCAACGCGGCTTAGATTACCATAGTGCGGCATGGGTTGCGCGACATCACCCAGCCAGGATTCTTTTTTTTCTATCAGCAGATCTTGATTGTTTTCAATATGATGGGAGATAAAATCCCACCATTCGACGAGAAATGGAAGAGGCAAATCGAAGAAAGAGGGGAGAAACGACCGCCAAATGGGCCCAAAAAAGGTGGAATGGCAGGGGTGGCAGGGGTGGCAGGGGTGGCAGGGATTCGCCTTGGCGGGAGGGTGGCTCCTGGGGGCGTGCCTGCTGCTGGGGGGAAGATGGAGTGAAACCGATTTCGGAATACAGGGGGATGTCCCGCTCCATTTTCAATTGACGAGGGTCATGGGGCAAGCACTGCGGGAGGGCACGGCGTGGGTGGAGTGGGCGGGGCTGCTTGATGGCGGGCGGGGGGACCGCTTCTTCGCCTTTTATCCACGGCTGTTTTATTGGTTGGCGGCACTGCCCGAGGTGATCCTGCGTCTCTCGCCCTGGGGTTCCCTGCGATTGGCGATCCTGCTGGTGATTTTCTTCAACCAAGTGACCGCCTACTGCTTGGCGCGACGATTCTTTGGGCGCTGGGAGAGCGGATGGGTGGGTCTTGGGTACGTGCTCCTGCCGGGCTGGGCGATGATTGGGCTCAATCGAGGGTTCCTGCCCCAATCGTTGGGGATGGGATTTCTCCCATTGGTGATGCTGGGAGTGGTCGATCTGCTGGGAAAGGAGCGACGGACGAAGGGGATCGGATGGCTGATCGTCGGGCTGTGCGGGACGGCGATGACCCACGTTCTCTCCAGTTATCTGGCCCACTTGGTGATTGGGGTGCTGGGAGTCTGGACGCTGCTGGGTTGGTTGGGCCTGCAACTCCGCGGAGGCTGGCGACGGGGAGGGGAGCTGAAAGAGACGGGACTGGTGCGTCTGGTGGTGGGGGTCGCCTGGAGCGCGGGATTGATGGCGGTGGTCTGGCTACCGCTGGTGCAGGGCTTGAGCGAGGTGCAGGTCGGTTTACAAGTCGCGCGGCAGGAGTATCGGCACTACCTGCTCTTTGCGCCAGCGGCGGATGGCACGGCCTACCGGGTGGCCTGGGCGGGATTCAACGACGTCGCGAGCCTGGTGCTGTTGGGCCAGACGGCCCTGGTCGGGCTGCTCTGGTGGGGACTGCGTGAGGATGCTGGGCCACTGGGGTGGCTGGCGGATCGTGGAGCCCTGGTCGCCCTGGTCGGGCTGGCACTCGCGGTTCCCTCAATGGCGTGGATCTGGACGGTCTTTCCCGGACTGCCGTACTTGCAGTTTCCCTGGCGTTGGCAACCGGTGACGGCACTGGTCGCCGCGATCTTGCTGATGGGGGTCTGGCGAGATCGGTCGCGACTGGTTGGCTGGCGGGGGCGACTGATCTTCCCGCTGGCGGGGCTCCTCGTGCTGGGTCTGGGAACGCTGACGGCGATGCTGGTCGGGCTCTGGCCCCGACCAGATCGACAAGACCAAGGGGAGGTGGATAAGGCTGTGCGGCTCGAGTGGCTGGAGGGCAGACGGCGGGTCGACCCGCTGTCGTTCGAGGAAGGACTGCGTCTGCAGGATGCCGGAGCGATCGAGTTTCTCGCCTACACGGCCAAC
The DNA here is from genome assembly GCA_049454155.1 of Blastocatellia bacterium. Taxonomy (GTDB): domain Bacteria; phylum Acidobacteriota; class Blastocatellia; order RBC074; family RBC074; genus CAIOZW01. The sequence continues at coordinate 11,054 of JBMUAP010000021.1, read as the reverse complement.
CAAGTCTATTTTCGCCCACGTGGTGCGGAGACAACACTCTATGGGGTGGTCGATCGGCCGGGGGGGCTGGAGATCATCGCGGGAGAGGGAGTGGTAGAGCCCCTCTCGCAACGGCTCGAATCGCGCGAATTTCGGCTGGTCAACCGGACGGCGGTCGAGGTTCGTCTCTCCACCTATGCCGACCCGCACTGGCGTGCCGAGCTCAATGGAGCCCCACTCCCGATTTCCGTGGAGCCGACGAGCGGCCTGATGTTAATCGACGTGCCTCCCGGATCCCATCGTCTGACGATCAAGTACCGCCCGCCGAGGGGGCCACTCTGGATCTCGCTCATCGCCGGCTGGATCGGCCTCCTCGCCATCGGAAAGAAAGCCTGGGCAGGTCGAAGGCGAGGGGCAGGGCTCGCCTGACAGGTCGTGCTATACTCCTGAGCGATGAGTGAGACATCTCCTGCCGGCATCTATCTGCACATTCCGTTCTGCGCGACGCGCTGCCACTACTGCAATTTTGTGACAGGCGGCTATGAAGAGCAGCTGGCAGCGCGATATGTGCGGGCGATCCGGGAAGAGATCGCCCTGCGGGAGTGGCCGCCAGCGCAGACGAGAGTTGAGACGATCTACTTTGGAGGAGGGACCCCGACGACCCTCACCCCTGCCCAGCTGGGAGGGATCCTCGAAACGATCGACCGGACATTCTTCATCGACCGACGCGCGGAGGTGACGATCGAGGCCAACCCGGGATCGATCTCGGAAGAGCGGTTGCGCGAGATCCGCCAGACAGGGATCAACCGCATCAGCTTTGGCGTGCAATCGTTTGACGACCGGGAGCTGGCGATGATCGGTCGAACCCACCAAGCGGAGGAGGCGCGCCGGGCGGTGTCGATGGCGCGGAGAGCCGGTTTCGACAACCTCAGCCTCGACCTGATTGCGGGGCTGCCGGAGCAGCGATTCGAGACGTGGGAGCGAAACTTGGGGGAGATCTTCGCCCTCGCGCCCGACCACCTCTCCGTCTACCTGCTCGAGCTCTACCCGGACGCGCCCCTCTCCCACCGGATCGAGCGTGGAGAGCTGCGCGCAATCGAGGACGAGGTGACCGTCGCGATGTACTATGCCCTCGTCGACGCGGCTCCACGTCACGGATTCGACCAGTATGAGATCTCCAATTGGGCCCGACCGGGTTGCCAGTCGCGCCACAATTTGAAGTATTGGACGGGGGCCCCCTATGCCGCCTTTGGAGTCTCGGCGGCGGGCTACGATGGCGGGACACGCTGGACGAATCAACGTCACCTGCACAACTACTTGGCACTCATTGAAGAAGGAAGCTCGCCGATCGCCGAACGAACAGTCCTCGACGAAGCTGACCGGCAGGGAGAGGCGCTCTTCCTGCAGCTGCGATTGGAGGGGGGGGTCGAGGTGGCAGCGCACGAAGCGAGGTTTGGGATTTCGATCAAGGAGCTGTACGGGGAGGAGTTGGAGCGGTTGGTGGAGGCGGGGCTTCTCGAGTGGGCGCCGACCCATCTGCGGATCACGCGGGCTGGCAAGGTGCTCGCCAATGAGGTCTTCGCGATCTTTGTCTGATCTGGGAGAAGGAAAAGGAAGAAGAGGAGCGGCACGGGAGATGGAGCAATGGATCGACCTGCGCAGTGACACGGTAACCAAACCCACTGACGCCATGCGGCGGGCGATGGCTGCTGCCGAGGTGGGCGATGACGTCTACTTCGAAGACCCGACGGTCAATCGACTCCAGGAGGAAGCGGCGGCCCTCTTTGAAAAGGAAGCGGCCCTCTTTGTTCCCTCGGGAACGATGGGCAACCAGATCTGTGTCCGACTCCTCACCCGCCCGGGAACAGAAGTGGTCGTCGAGGAGCGGTCTCACATCTACAACTACGAGATGGGGGCAGCGGCGATGCTCTCCGGTGTGACCCTGCGTCCCATTGCGGGGGAGAATGGCCGACTCGGATGGGAGAAGGTTCGGGCAGCGATCCATTTCGAGGCCCCCTACTACGTGACGCCGACCTCCCTGATTGCTCTGGAGAACTCGCACAATATGGCGGGGGGAACCGTCATGTCGATCGAGGAGATGCGGACGATCTGCGATGGGGCGCGCGCGCTCGGAATTCCAACACACCTCGACGGCGCGCGGATCTTCAATGCGGCCCTCGCGCTGGGGAGGGGAGTCGCCGAGATCGCCCGACCATTCGAGACGGTCATGTTCTGCCTCTCGAAAGGGCTGGGGGCACCGATCGGGTCGATGATCGTCGGGTCGAAACCGCTCATCGAAGCGGCAGTCTCGTTGCGGAAACTTCTCGGTGGGGGGATGCGGCAGGTCGGCGTCTTGGCGGCTGCCGGATTGATCGCGCTGCGCGAATCCCCTGCCAAGCTCGCGGAGGATCACGCCAAGGCCCAACGGCTCGCCAGGGGACTCGCCGAGCTGCCTGGGATCGTCATCGACCCGGAGAGGGTGGAGACCAACATCGTCATCTTCGACCTGGGCGATGATCGCTGGGCGACCGATCAACTCTCCGCCGCGCTCCGCTCCAAGGCGATCCTCGCCAACGGGATCGGCCCGCAGCGGATGCGAATGGTGACGCACACGGATGTCAGCTTCCCTCAGATCGAGGAGACGCTGACGGCCATTGCCCGCCTGCTCGAAAGGGGGCCGGATGACCAAGTATAAGGGGCTGATTATCGCGATTGATGGTCCGGCCGGCGCGGGGAAGAGTACGATTGCACGCGAAATTGCCAGGCGGCTCGGTTATCTCTTCATCAATACCGGGGCCATGTACCGCGCCATCGCCTGGAAGGCACTGGCGGAGGGAATTGCCCTCGAAGATGCGGAAGCGATCGGAAGCCTCGCCCAGCGCGCCGTCATTGCGTTGAGCGGGCCAGTCGATGCACTGGAAGTGGAGATCGATGGTCAGCTCGTCACCCGGGCGATCGTCACGCCAGAGATCAGTCGAGCTGCCTCGATCGTCTCAGCCATTCCTGCGGTCCGACGGGCACTGGTCGCCCAACAGCAAGCGCTCGGCGCCGACGGCGGGGTCGTCATGGAGGGGCGGGACATTGGGACCCACGTCTTTCCCAATGCTGACGTCAAGGTCTTTCTCGACGCGACGGCGCAGGCACGGGCCCGGCGTCGCTGGCTGGAGGAGCAGCAGCGGGGCCCAGCGAGCCTGCCGCTCGAGCAGATTCAGATGGAGATCGAGGAGCGGGACGCACGGGATCGGAGTCGCGCCGACTCTCCGCTTGTCCAGGCGGCAGATGCCCTCTACCTCGACTCATCCGAAATGACCATCGATGGGGTCGTCGAGAGCATTCTGGGGCGCCTTCCCGCAGCGTCGGAGCGTCCAGACCAGCCGAGCCAAGAGAGGTGAAAACGATCGACTATGTTCACTGGCATCATTGAAGAGCTGGGCGTGGTAAGAAGTCTCGTCCCGGGGCAGGCAGGGGCTCGGATCGAGATCTCAGCGGGGAGGATTCTCGAAGGCACCCGCATCGGGGACAGTATTGCTGTCAACGGGGTCTGTCTGACCGCCGTCGCCCTTGGCTCCCACTCTTTCAGAGCCGACCTCTCGGCCGAGACCGTCCGTCGGACCAGCCTGCAGTCGGTCTCTTCCGGGACGAGCGTCAATTTGGAACGGGCCCTGACGCCAACGACCAGAATGGGAGGGCACCTCGTCCAAGGGCACGTCGACGCCACAGGGCACTGGCTGGAGGCGCAACCTTCCGGCAATGGGTGGGTCCTCCGCATCGCCTATCCGCCGGAACTGGGGCGTTATTTTGTCGAAAAGGGGTCGGTGGCGGTGGACGGCATCAGCCTGACGATTGCCCGTCTGACCGATCAGTGGTTTGAGATCGCGGTCATCCCCCAGACTTGGCGGGCCACCAACCTGCAGACCCGTGGCCCAGGGGCCGTCGTCAACCTCGAAGTCGATATCATCGCCAAATATGTCGAGCGGATGCTCGATCCTCGCCTCCCTTCCTCACCGAAAAGAGAGGGAGGGTCCCTCACGCTCGAACAACTGCAGGATTGGGGTTACTGACGATTATGCCGCTTGCGACCATTGAAGAAGCGATCGCTGACATTCAAGCTGGACGGATGGTCATCATCGTCGACGATGAAGACCGGGAGAACGAAGGGGATCTCGCCTGTGCCGCCGAGAAGGTGACGCCCGAGATCATCAATTTCATGGCGCGGGAAGGACGAGGGCTGATCTGCCTCTCCCTGACGGAGGAGCAGTGCCGGACGCTCCAGCTGCCGCTCCAGGTGACCGATCAGGAGAACGGGACCCGCTTCGGAACCGCCTTCACCGTCTCGATCGAGGCGCGGCAGGGAGTGACCACGGGAATCTCGGCGGCAGACCGCGCGACAACCATTCTGACGGCCGTCGCTCCGGGGGCCAGCCCCGCCGATCTGGTTCGGCCCGGCCACATCTTTCCGCTCCGGGCTCGTCCAGGGGGAGTCCTCATGCGGCCTGGGCAGACCGAGGCCAGCGTCGATCTTGCCCGCCTCGCCGGGCTGCACCCCTCCGGCGTCATCTGCGAGATCATGAACGATGACGGGACGATGTCGAGACTGCCCGAACTGGAGTCCTTCGCCGCACGACACGGACTGCGCATCATCTCCGTCGCCGACCTCATCCGTTACCGAATCCGCACGGAACGCTCGGTCCAACGGCTGACCGAGGCGGTCGTCCCGACCATCCACGGCGACTTCCGGGCGATCGCCTACCAGAACCAGCTCAACCAGGAGGTCCATCTCGCCATGGTCATGGGCAAGGTCGATCCAGAGACGCCCATCCTCGTCCGGGTCCATACCCAGTCGGTCCTCAGCGATGTCTTTGGGAGCTTACACGACAGTCACGGCGCGCATCTCCAGGTTGCGCTGCGCCTGATCCGGGAAGCTGGCAGGGGCATCGTCCTTTACCTTAAACAGGAGATGGAGGGCGTCGGACTCGCGGATCAACTGACCCACTATCACGGACCGGGCTCTCTGCTGGAGGCGGGAGAGACAAGCGAGCGCTCCGACGGCAGCGACCCAATGCGAGAAGTGCGCGACTACGGCACAGGCGCCCAGATTCTCCACGACCTGGGCGTACGCAAATTGCGACTCCTCACCAACCGTCCGCCGAGACTCTCTGCCCTCGAAGGGTTTCAACTGGAGATCGTCGAGCACCTCCCCCTCGATGTCTGATTGCTCCGACGGAGGAACACCGTCAGAGAGACTCCTCCTTCTGAAGGAGCCGAAGGGTTGGATCCTCGGTGACGCTGACAGCCGAAGGGGGAATCCTCTCGGCGGCTGGCATTGGCTGAGGGAGATCGACGGGCGCTGGTCCGGCCGGTGGAGGGGCCTTGGGCGCAAAGAAGATCCCGTTGATGAGGTGTCCGACTCCCTGACCGATCGGAATCAAGGCCAATACCCAGAGCGATTCCAGGACCTCTGGCAAGCCCTGAATGAGGTAGCCGGACTCCTGCGTGATCACCCGGGCGAGGCTCTGCAAGAGGCCTGCCCCGTAGGCTCGATGGAGCAGGAAAGCCCAGACCCCCAGCATGGCACCGCCGCCCAGCAGGGACTCCACGGCGCGTTGAAAGCTCTCCGTTCGGGAACGGGCGGCCCGGGAGCGCTTCCCTTCCCGCCGGGGAGATGAACTGGAGGTCTGTGGTGCCGCTTCGGTACCCGGGACCACCCCCCCTGCCCCGCCGGCATCGAGGCGCGCGGTCCGCTTGATCGCGCTGCCGGCCCCTTCGAACCCACTCCGCAGGTTGGCTCCGAGGTCCCGCAAATCTCGCTTGAGCGTCTCAAAATCGATCGGTCCCCGTTTGCCTTCGATCGCGTCGAGGATGACGCCGAGGTTCATCCCGCAACTCCGACAGAAGCGTTGCCCTTCGATCGCGGTACTGGCACATCGTGGACAGAACATCGCCCCCCTCCTCTTCCCTCCGAACCAACCGTTCGCTCGACCTCTTCAACTGGGCAGACGGCCCACTCACCGCCGACCCGCGCGGGGCCGCGAAGAGGCCGGGCGGGTGTAGCTCGTCCGTACGATCGTCTTGATGTTTCCCCGCACGTGAAAATCTCCTTCGATCGTCAACTCCAATGGATCGCAGGCTGCCACAAAGTCCTGGCGAATCTGATTGATGACGTGCTCATGAAAGATCTTCACGTCCCGGAAAGAGTTGATATAGAGCTTGAGCGATTTCAGCTCAATGCAGCGCCGGTGGGGAACGTACCGCAGATGGAGGGTGGCAAAATCCGGGAAGTCGGAGAAGGGGCAGATCGCCGTAAACTCCTCCGACGTAAAACTGATCTCGATGCGGGAGCCAGGATAGTCGTAGGCGAACGTGTCGAGCGGATAGAGGTTCATCTCCTCCGGCGGAGTCGACCGAATCTCGATGCCGGCCTCCGGCGTAATCTCGCGCACGGGAGGTGGGGAGTGGCGCAGCTGTCTGGCCGGGAGATCGGAGGAGGCTGCCTCCGGAAGACTGGCTGCGGATCTTCTCTTCTTCGTCGCCATTGTGGGCTCCTTTCGATTCGGTCGGTGCTATCAGGTCTGGCTCCGTCAGATCGGGAAGGTGTCGGTCCTGACTGAACCGCTCTCCCAATCGAACGGCAGGCTATCCGCGCAACAGTTCGGCGACGACCTCCTGGGCGATCCGCCGGGCGTCGTCCAGCTCACCAGGGGGGAGGGAGATCGCCGCCACCACTGCGTGGCCACCTCCGCCATAGCGCTCACAGATCGCCGCCAAGTCGTGGGTGCGTGGCTGCGGCGCCCACGGATTCGAGCCGACCGAGACCTTCGAACGGTAGGAGGACTGGCTGACGCTGACACTGTAGGTCACCTCTGGATGGAGGTAGTAGGGAATGAACTTGTTGTACCCCTCCATATCATCGCCCGCCACGTCAAAGAAGATCACACGTCCAGTGACGACCGAACGTAACCGAATCGTCTCGATCGCTTGCCGGTGGCGCTCCGTCAACGGATCCAGGCGCTCCCGCACATAGCCCAAACGGGCGACCTCCGAAAGAGAGCGCACTTGCAGATCGCCGATGATCTGCTCGATGAGGGCTGGATCCCGATCGGCCTCGATCACCATCGCCAGAAGAAAGGCCGGATGGCGCATCCCCACGGGCTCTTCGGGGCTGTCGTAAAGGGCGCCATCGATCCGATTCGCCCACTCGACCAATTCCGCCAAGGGGGTGGGATCGAAGCCAAACCGACTCGCCCCGATGTCGGCAATGAATTTGGTGCACGACTTGTATCCAGCGTCGAGGAACTTCCGCCCACTCGTGTCGGCGCGAAAATGGGCTTCATCCTCCGGCGTCAGAAAGGCGCTCTTGTGGTGATCGAACCACCACGTCAACCGCGGGGAGTTGCTGTACTTGAAGTCGACGATGGCATTCTCGTCGCCGTCAAAAGCGTGCTCATCGAAGAGTGCCCCTGCCCGGTGCATCATGGGCTGGAAGGCCCGCTCCCACCCTGGTCGCAGTCGCTCCTCGTACAAACGGGAAAAGACGGCCGCAGAAGAGACTCCATCAAAGCAGTTCCCGTGATAACAGATCTTGAGTTTGCCCATGCGCACCACTCAATCCAATCTTTGCGAATTTCGTTGCGAATTGCTGCGAGCCATTGTCTCCAACCACGAAGAAGAGGGGTGGAATGAGGGCGCAGCGTCACTCTGCCAAGCTATTTCGGAACTACTCACAGCATTGGTGAACTTCAAGGTATCCTACGTGTGAATGATGACAGCCCCAGCTGATCCAAATTCGTCGTCTGTTGGCCAGACCCCATTCCCAACCTTCTTCTCGGTGATCTCTTTGTCTCCGTGGTGCCATCTCTTCTTCCGTTGCGTGAGTAATGACGATATTTCTTGGTTCTCCAACAGGATCTCCTGACAGAACTCCATAAACTGGGAAGCATACGCATTCCCGAAGCGGCATGCAAGCAGCGGCGCTGGTCCGCCTCGCGCAACAGCCTCTCTGGGAAAGGAGGGGGGAGGCAGCGTTGACGGCCGCTGGAATGGCATGCTCAAATCCCAACGGCGCTCCGATCAACGCCCCGGATCGTCCAGACCCACTCGTTGAAGAGAGGTCTGCCTTCCACGATTGCCTCGATCCTCGCACGGAAGCGTGGTGATCAGGCAAGCCTCTGGAAAAAGACTGGCGACCCGACACGAATTGGCCCTTAACGGATTGAGAGAGGCAATGGAGAAGAGAACCGTCAGCATCATCAAAGGTGATGGCATCGGTCCTGAGATTACCGAAGCTGTCATGGAGATCATCAGCGCGCTCGACGTCCCCATCGAGTGGGAAGAGGCTGAGGCCGGACTCGCCTGCGTCGAGAAGTATGGCAGTGGAATTCCGGAGGAGACGCTCGAGAAGATCCGCCGTCACAAGGTGGCCCTCAAGGGGCCGACGACTACTCCGGTGGGCGGAGGGCACAAGAGCGTCAACGTGACGATTCGCAAATCGCTCGACCTGTTCGCCAACGTCCGTCCCGCCAAGACGCTCCCTGGCGTCAAGACCCGCTTTGAGAATATCGATCTGATCCTCGTCCGGGAGAACATTGAGGATACGTATGGGGGGATCGAGCACTGGCAGACCCCCGATGTCGCGCAGTGTCTCAAGGTCGTCACCCGACCGGGATGCTTGGCGATTGCCCGGTATGCGTTCGAGATGGCCCGGTCGATGGGGCGGCGACGCCTGACCTGTGTCCACAAAGCCAATATTCACAAGATGTCGGACGGTCTCTTCCTCGATTCGTTCCGCGAGGTGGCGGAGGAGTATCCCGAGCTGATGGCCGACGACATTCTCATCGACAATGCCTGCATGCAGCTGGTGACGCGGCCGGAGCAGTTCGACGTCATGGTGCTGCCGAATCTCTATGGGGACATTGTCAGCGATCTCTGCGCTGGGCTGGTCGGGGGACTGGGCGTCGCTCCGGGAGGCAACATCGGGGTCGATCGGGCTGTTTTTGAGGCGGTGCACGGGAGCGCGCCAGATATTGCGGGTCGAGGCCTTGCCAACCCGACAGCCATGCTCCTCTCGTCGACGCTGATGCTCTACTACCTTGGCTTCGCCGAATCAGCGAGGCGCATCGAGACGGCGCTGCGCACGGTGCTCGGGGCGGGAATCAAGACCCGGGATCTCGGCGGGACCGCCAGCACCAAAGAGTACACGGCAGCGATCATCGAAGCCCTCCCTGAGATCGAGCTTGGGCAGACCAATGCCTTTGCTCCCGCGCGTGGCCCCTTTGCACATCGTGGGCAGGAGCGGGAGCCGGGAGAATGGTCCCTCTATGGCGTCGATGTCTTTGTCCAGAGCCAGGGCCTTCCGACACCACCGCAGCGCGTCGGGCCCCTTGAACTCTCCTTGATCTCAAATCGGGGAACGAAGGTCTATCCCGGGCCAGCCCCTGAGATCTTCCTCGTCGACTGGTTCCGCCTGCGCTACCGGTCGAGCCAACCTGTGACGGACGCCGAGATCTATCCCCTCTTGACGGAGATCAGCCGCCAGTACGACTGGATGCACATCGAAAAGTTGCACCAGAGCGGCTCGACGGCAATGTTCAGCAAAGCGCAGGGAGAGTAGCAGCAAACGGAGGCAACGACGATGAGAACGCACCGGCCAACTGTGCCGCGGTGGTGTCCAGCGGGCAATTCTCTCTGGGCGCTCCTCTGTGTGGGAGTGGTGATCCTCTGCGTGGGAGGGCTGACCGCCGGTCAGACCCGCTCGGGACGGGTCACACCTCCATTGACGGAGGCACCCACCCCGGGCGAGGTGGGTCTCTCTGCGGAGCGGCTGGCCCGGATCGATCGAATGCTGGAGGAGGCGATCCGCGAGCAGAAGATCCCCGGCGCGGTCGCCCTGGTCGCCCGTCGCGGCAAGATTGCCTTGCACAAGGCCTTTGGGCTGGCGGACGTCGCGACGGGACGCCCGTTGGAGCGTGAAGCGATCTTCCGCATCGCTTCGCAGAGCAAGGCGATTACCGCCACCGCGGTGATGATGCTCTGGGAGGAGGGCCGGTTCCGGCTCGACGATCCGATCTCGAAATTCCTGCCCGAGTTTAAGGAGATGCGTGTTCTCCAGACCTACCGGGAGGAGGATGGATCGTGGACGGGGGAACCGGCTCGCCGGGAGATCACCATCCGCCACCTCCTCACCCATACCTCCGGACTTGGGTATGGGGTGATCGACGGGGATCCCCGGTTTCAGCGGCTCTATCAGAAGGCCGGCGTGGTCGACCTCTTCACGACAGAGCGGGTGACGATCGGCGAGAGTGTCCGGCGGCTCGCCCGTCTCCCCCTCCACCACCACCCCGGCGAGAAGTATACCTACAGCGAGGGGCTCGATGTCCTCGGCTACCTCGTCGAGGTCCTCTCGGGAATGGCCTTCGACCGCTTTCTGGAAGAGCGGCTCTTCCGTCCGCTCGGAATGAACGACACGGCCTTCTACCTGCCAGAGGCGAAGGCCAACCGCTTGGTGCGTGTCCACAAACGGGAGAACGGTCGCTGGATCCCGTATCCCGTGACCTTCTACGACCCCGACTACCCAATCAAGGGGGCGAAGTCCTTCTTCTCCGGCGGTGCGGGGCTCTGCAGTACGGCGCGGGACTACGCGACCTTTCTGCAGATGTACCTCAATGGTGGAGAGTTGGGCGGAAAACGGTTCCTCAGCCGGACGACGATCGCGACGATCATGTCGCCGCAAATGTCCCGCGACTACTGGACCAACGAGCGCGCGCAGTATGGACTGGCCTTTGGTCTGGTCACGGAGCGGGGCGTCGCCAGCGGGGGACAGGGGAGCGTCGGGACCTTCGATTGGGGCGGATACTTCAACACCCAATTCTTTGCCGACCCTCAGGAAGGGGTCATTGGGATCCTCATGAAGCAGACCCGGGACGTCGCGGATGACGAGACGGGGTGGCGATTCCGGTTGCTGGTCGGTCAATCGATCGACGATTGATGGTCAAACAGAAGGTAACTACGCACGGCATCAATGAACTTCAAGGTTTCCTGTCTTCTTCTCGGTGACCTCTCAGTGCTGCAATGATCTCTTC
>JBMUAP010000020.1:0-14454 GCA_049454155.1 Blastocatellia bacterium | reverse complement strand
GTTCTATGCGGGGCGGGTCGTCTTGGATAAGCAAGGCCTCTAAAACGATACTCTAAAGAGATAGAGGATCGCCGGGGGGAAGGGTCCGCTGACGCTCACCGACGAATCGGTCCTTGAGCGGCCCTTCCCTCTCTTTCAGAGTCTCTCTCCACTCCCGATGCTGACTACGATTGCGGTTGACGCCATGGGCGGGGACAATGCGCCCGCCGTCGAGGTGGAAGGCGCCCTCCAGGCGGCGCGTGACCTGCGGACCAAGATCATCCTGGTCGGGCAGGAGGAGAAGATACGGGCGGAACTCGTTCGGATCGGCATTCCCTACCCACGCGAAAAGCGGCTCCACATCGAGATCGTCCACGCCAGTGAGGTCATCACCATGGATGACCCGGTGGCGACGTCTGTTCGCCGAAAGCGCGATTCGTCGATCCGGGTCGCGGCCCGCCTCGTACGGGAAGGCAAGGCGCACGGATTGGTCAGCGCCGGCAATACGGGCGCGGTAATGGCCACCACCAAATTGGTGCTCGGGACGCTCCCTTCGATCGATCGACCAGCGCTAGCTGGAATCTTTCCCACCCTCAAAGGACGGGGTACCGTCCTCCTCGACGTCGGTGCCAACGCCGAATGTAAGCCGATCCATCTCAAACAGTTCGCGATCATGGGAGCGATCTACTCGCGATCGATCCTCGGCGTGCGCAGTCCGCGCGTCGGACTGATGAGCATCGGGGAGGAAGACATGAAGGGGACCGAGTTGATCAAGGAAGCGGCGCTACTGCTGCGCGAGGCGCCGATCAATTTCTGTGGGAATGTCGAGGGGCGCGATATCTTTACCGGTGATATCGATGTCATCGTCTCGGACGGGTTCACCGGAAATGTGATCCTCAAGACCAGTGAGGGCTTGGTGGAGGCGATCATGAGCCTCCTCAAGACCGAACTGGGGCAGACCGTCGTCACCCAGTTGGGCGGCATGCTCTCGCTCAATGCTTTTCGGAGTGTCAAGAAACGGCTCGACTATTCCGAGTTTGGGGGAGCGCCACTGCTGGGTTGCAAACAGATCAGCATCATTTGTCACGGAAGTTCGAACGTCAAAGCGATTCGAAATGCGATCCGGGTGGCCAAGGAGTTTCACCAAGCGCAGCTCAATGAGCGGATCGAAGCTGACGTCAATCTGCTGGAGACGACCAAGAACCTTTGAATTCGAGCCGCCCAGAGGACGCCGTGGGCCCCTTGAGCCTGCCGGTGTGCGGGCAGAGCGTGCGCCAAACCAGGCGGGAGTGACGGGGGACGAGAGCGTGAAAGGGAGTGTGGAAGCAATCGCGGAGAAGTTGGCCTTCGTCTTTCCCGGACAGGGATCGCAGTTTGTCGGGATGGGACGGGAGCTCGTCGAGCAGTCCCTCGAGGCACGAATGGCCTTCGAGGAGGCTGACGATGTCCTCAGTTTTTCGCTCAGTCGGCTCTGTTTTGAGGGCCCGGAAGCCGAGCTGCAATTGACGGCCAACACGCAACCCGCGATCCTGACGGCATCGGTCGCCGCTTGGCGCATGCTGGTCGCGGAAGGGTGGCAGCCGCGTTACGTCGCCGGACATAGTCTGGGTGAGTACTCGGCACTGGTGGCAGCCGGCTCGCTGACGTTGGGGGAGGCCGTCCGCTTGGTCCGGCAGCGGGGCGAGGCGATGCAGGAAGCGGTCCCGGTCGGGATCGGAGCGATGGCCGCGATTCTCGGATTGCCCGCAGAGACTGTTACCACTGTCTGTCACGAGGTAGCTGGGGATCAAGTCTGCCAGCCGGCCAACTTCAACTCCCCGACACAGATCGTCATTGCCGGCCATCGCGAAGCGGTCGAACGGGCGGCGGCTGAATGCAAGGCCCGCGGTGCGCGGCTGGCCACGATCCTCAAGGTGAGTGCTCCCTTTCACTGCCCGCTGATGGAACCTGCCCGGGAGAAGATGCGCCTCCCACTGACGGAGGCGGCCTTTGCGCCCCTGGCGATCCCCCTGGTCAACAACGTTGATGCAGCACCGATCACCGAGGGAGCGGTGGCGCGAGAGGCGTTGATCCGCCAGATCGCTGCGCCGGTCCGTTGGACCGAGTCGATCCAATTCCTGCTTGGAGAGGGGATTCGTCACTGGATCGAAGTGGGTCCAGGCAAGGTGCTGACTGGATTGATCAAAGCGATTGCCAAAGAGACCGCCGTCGACGTGACCCTGCTCCAAGCGGAGGACCGTGCCGGTCGCGAGCAACTGCGAGAGCGGATGGCCTGAAATCGCCCCTCGGCTCAGTCGTCGGGCTCAAGCGTGTGTGGAAAGGTGGAGCGTATGTTCGATCTGACGGGACAAGTCGCGCTGGTGACGGGAGGCTCCCAGGGAATTGGGCGGGCAACCGCCCTGCTGCTCGCCCAACTCGGGGCGGACGTGGCCATCGCTGCCCGCACCCCAGAGAAGTGCCAAGCGGTGGCCAGTGAGATCGAGGCGCTCGGGCGTCGGGCCCTGGCTGTCCAGGCGGACCTCGCCGTCGCCGAGCAGATTCGGACCACGGTCGAACGGGTGGCAGCCGAGCTGGGGACGATCTCGATCCTGGTCAACAACGCGGCCATCACCCGCGACGGATTGCTGCTCCGGATGAAACAGGAGGACTGGGAGACCGTCCTCCAGACCAATCTGACCGGTGTCTTCCTGATGACGCAACAGGTGCTCCCCGGAATGATGAAGGCGCGCCGTGGTCGAATCATCAATCTGACCTCGGTCGTCGCTCAATCTGGGAATGTCGGCCAAGCCAACTACATTGCCGCGAAGGCCGGCATCATTGGGCTGACCAAGGCGGTCGCACGAGAATATGCCTCGCGTCAGATCACCGTCAACGCCGTCTCCCCGGGCTACATCGAAACCCCGATGACGGCGGGACTGGGAGAGGTACCCCGTCAGGCGATGCTCGAGCAGATCCCGCTCAAGCGTCCGGGAACCGATCGGGATGTCGCCGCGGCGGTTGCGTTTCTTGCCTCCGATGAGGCAGGCTATATCACTGGTCAGGTCTTGAACGTCAACGGGGGAATGTATATGTAGGGTGGTTCGCCCCCGCCTGACGCTTGGCCTTGCCACCGTCTTCGGGAATGACTGAACCAGGGTATCCCGGATCGGAACGTGCCAGGAAAATCATCTCTAACGATCTCTCTATTTTGATCACCTAACTCTTTCTGGAGGAACTCATGTCAGAAGCATCAATTGAAGAAAAGGTAAAACAGATTATCGTCGATGAGCTGGGAGTTGACGAGTCGGAGGTCACCCCCAACGCGCGTTTCATCGATGACCTTGGGGCGGACTCACTCGACACGGTCGAATTGGTGATGCGACTCGAGGAGGAGTTTGGGATCGAAATCCCCGACGAGAGCGCCGAGAAGATCCAGAGCGTTCGCGACGCACTCGACTACATCGAACAGCACAAGAAATAGTCCTCCTCGCTGCCTGTGGCCACCCTCAAGATTGGCTGGGTAGAGAGGACCGATTTGGCATCAGGGCCATTTTCCCATGATGCTTGCCTGGATCAATTGAGAAGACCCTGGATCCGGTAGTCTCTTCCTGATGGGTGGAGCGATGGTATCGACAAGAGCAGCGGAGGGGAGGGGGGGATGCACAGAGGCTTCTCCGCCAGTGGAAGAACCATTCGGTCCGCTTCCATAGAGTGGGAGCCCCCCTGCCCTTCAGCTCTTTCTGAGCGAACGGCTCAACTCGCAGCAGGTGTGGGGCACCAGGGATGGCCGGGGGGAAGCCTGCAATGAGGTCAGAGAAGCCCCCCGCCGCCGGGAGAAGAGACGGAGCTGCGCTGTGCAAGGAGGGTGAGAGGTCCTTATGAGTAAGAGACGTGTGGTGATCACCGGCGTCGGGATGGTCAGCCCGCTCGGCAACACAGCCACTGAGACGTGGAAAGGGCTGATGGAGGGTCGCAGTGGGGTGGCCCCGATCACCCGCTTCGATCCGAGCCAGCATCGGGTGCGCTTTGCCGCCGAGACGAAAAACTTCGATCCGCTGCAGTTTGTCGAGAAGAAGGAGATGAAGAAGATGGACTTCTTCATCTTCTATGCGATTGCGGCGACCCGGGAAGCCCTGGCAGATTCCGGTCTGGAGATCACCCCACAGAATGCTGAGGGGATCGGGACCTTCATTGGCAGCGGGATCGGCGGATTTGGAGTGTTTGAGCGGGAGCATACCAAGCTGCTCGAGGGCGGACCTGGGCGGATCTCTCCGTTCTTCATTCCGGCGTCGATCGTCAACTTGGCCTCGGGATACGTCTCGATCTATCACGGTGCCAAGGGGCCCAACTCGGCGACGGCGACGGCCTGCAGCTCGGGAGCCCACGCGATCGGCGACAGCTTCAAGATCATCCAGCGGGGAGACGCGGTGGCGATGATCTGCGGCGGCACGGAAGGGGCGATCACCCCGATGTCCGTCGGGGGATTTGCCGCAATGCACGCCCTCTCAACGCGCAACTACGAGCCGGAACGGGCTTCGCGACCCTTCGACAAGGACCGGGATGGATTCGTCATCGGTGAGGGAGCGGGTATCCTCATCCTGGAAGAGCTGGAGCACGCCAAGGCGCGGGGCGCCAAGATCTACGCCGAAGTGGTCGGGTACGGGATGACGGCCGACGCCTATCACATCACCTCCCCGTCAGAAGACGGCGATGGGGCACGTCGGGTCATGCTCCGCTCGATCGCGGACGCCGGGACCTTGCCGGAAGCGATCGATTACATCAATGTGCATGGGACCTCGACACCGGCTGGGGACATCCTCGAGACGATCGCCATCAAGCGCGCGTTTGGAGAGCACGCTTACCGTCTGGCGGCCAGTTCGACCAAATCGATGACGGGCCACCTGCTGGGAGGTGCCGGCGGCCTTGAAGCGGGCATCACCGCCCTCGTCGTCCAGCGCCAGATCCTCCCACCGACGATCAATCTCGACAATCCCGACCCGCACTGCGATCTCGACTACGTCCCGCATCAGGCACGGCCAGCGCGCGTGCGCTATGCCCTCTCCAACAGCTTTGGATTTGGGGGCACCAACGCGGCACTCGTCTTCAAGTCGCCCGACGCAGACGTCGCGGACTAACCGACCAAGACCGCTTCCCTGAGAGAGCCAACTCAGGGGAGCGGCTGGCCACCGTCTTCCCTTCCCTCCCCAACAGGCGAGGCGATCGCCTCTGACTCTTCCTCTTTTCCGTAATCCGTCGTGCCTGAAGTCCTCAGAGGGACTCGGCGAAGTTTGGCGTCGGCTCAATCACGGGAGGCCGCCGCGTCGAAGCCGACCCTGCGGAGGACGCGTTCGAGAAGCCAAAGGGAGAGCGCAACCAGCAGGGTGCTGACGAAGAGGTAGACCCAGTAGGGCTGGAAAAGGTCTTTCCAAGGGCCATAGGCGAAGTGGGCGACGTTGACATTCGTGTAAGGGCCCGGCTCGGTGAGGAGGCGGGTGAGTTGCTGGAGGAGGAGAAAGTAGAGCAGAGCGGGCCGCCAAGTCCCGGCGGGAAGACCGACGCGGCGAAGCACAAAGAGAGCAACCAAGCCTCCACCGAAGTGAGAGAAGATCGAGACGGGGGTGACCAGACCCGTCATGACCATATCGATCAGCCACGGGGGCAGACCGATGATCAGCCAGAGGCTGGTCAAGCGGATCCAGGAGGGTCGCCAGAGAACAAGCCCCAAGGCGAGCCCCAGATTCGAGAGATGGCAACACCAGAGAATCTGCTCCGGTGTCCCAGCGATCCAGACATACTCGATCACCCGCGCCAGAAAGAAGAGAAAAGGAAGCAGGGCGAGCCCAGACCGTAGGAGGATGGGCCAAGGGGACGGCGGCAAGTCTGACTGGAAGATCCGTCGCGGTGGCTGATCAGGGGATGAAGGCATGCGGGGGTCCTGTCGTGAGGGGATCCGATTGCGGGTCAAGGTTGTGCGATCCTTGGGGGCAAGGGGCAAACCACTTCTCCCCCGCCAAGGAACGTGCGTATAATACTTGCGTTCTCCTCGGATCGCCAGGCGCCAGTCTTGGATCGACGCCCCCGTGATCGACGCGATAGACAAAAGAGAGTCCAGAAGAGAAGACCAGAAGCGTGAGGAGGGGTGCGTCGCCGCCCGGTAGACCAAGATGATCGGGCCGGGGCGAAGCTGGACTGGGGAAGCAGGAGCAACTGGCAATGGACCGCTTGATCGAGTTTCTCTTCAAATACCGCTGGTCGACCTTTGCCAGAGGAGAGCTGGGGCTGGCCTACCACCCCGCTTGGTGGATGATTCTGCTGCTGCTGATTGGGGGAGGCGGACTGCTCGCCTACCTCTACTGGCGGCCGGCGACGGTCGGCAGAGGCCAGGGAGAGGAGCGGGGGGGGAGAGCGGTTCGATGGTTGCTGATCGGGCTGCGGGCCAGTCTGTTGACGGTACTGTTGATCCTGCTGATGCGTCCGATCCTGGTGCTGCCGGCAATCATTCCCCAAAGCACCAGCCTGCTGGTCTTGATCGACGACTCATTGAGCATGGGCCTGCCGGAGGCAGGAAGGGAGGGGCGACCCGAACCGCGAATCGAGGGCGTCAAGCGGCTTCTCGGACCAGAGCAACCGCTGAGAAAGGCTCTCGGGGAGAAATTCCAGGTGCGGCAGTATGCCTTCTCCAGCTCGGTTCGGCCGCTCGCCTCGGTCGGAGAGTTGCGGACCGAGGGGACGGCGACGGACCTCGCCGGGGCGCTGGAGGAGGGGGTTCGTCAGATGGTCGGCGCTCCCCTCTCGGCTATCGTCCTGGTCAGTGATGGCGGCAGCAACACGGCGCGCGATCTTGGCGAGGTGCTTCAGCGGCTGCGAGGGAGGCAAGTACCCGTCTTCCCGATCGGAGTCGGCGCGACAGAACAGGAGAAGGATCAAGAGCTGGTGCGGGTGACGGTCCCGCGCCGCGTCCTGATTGGATCGGCGATCAGCGCGGAGGTGGTTGTCCGACTTGCTCCAACAGGCCTCTTCGGAAAGGCTGGGCGCTCGGTTCTGACCGTCAAGGAAGACGGTCGACTCGTCCGGACAGAACCGCTCCCCCCCGCCGGAGAAGACGGCGCTCCGCAAACGATGACGGTCGAATTCTCCCCGACGTCGGCCGGCCTGCACCGCTATCTCTTCGAGATCACCCCACTCGAAGGCGAGAGCTCCCCGAACAACAATCTCCGGGAGACGCTCATCGAGATCGTCGAGGAGTCCCCCCGCATCCTCCATCTTGAGGGCGAACCTCGCTGGGAATACGGGAAGATGCGCGCCTCGTTGGCGCGAAAAGAGAGGCAGCTCCGGCTGGTCTCGGTCCTGCGCTCGGCCGAGGGGAAGTACTACCGCCAGGGAGTCACCAGCGGCGAGGAGCTGACCGAGGGGTTTCCGAAGACCGACGACGAGCTTTTTGGCTATGCGGGACTGGTGATCGGCAGCATCGAGGCCAACTTCTTCCGCTACGAGCAGCTTCGTTGGATCGAGCAGTTTGCTGCGCGGCGAGGTGGGGGGGTCCTGCTGCTCGGCGGGGGTCGGGCCTTCGCCGCGGGTGGGTATGGAGGAACGCCAATGGAGGAGCTGCTCCCGCTGACGCTCACCTCGTCAGGCGGAGAGAGGGAGCAGGGATCCCCAATGGGCTTTCGGGCCGTCTTGACCGGGCCGGGTCGGCTTCACCCCGTGCCGCGGCTCAACGAAGCTCGTGCCGTCCGCGCCAAGGGCTGGGGGTCGCTCCCTCCGCTGACCTTGCCAGAGATCCTTCGCCAACCGAAGCCCGCCGCGACGACGATCCTCGAAGCGGTCGACGTCAAGAATCAGGAGCGGACGGCACCGCTGCTGGTCGAGCAGCGCTACGGGCGGGGGCGCACCCTGGCCCTCCTCGCGAGTGATACGTGGCGATGGCGGATGGAGATGCCCTCGGAGAGCACCGCGCACGAGACCTTCTGGCGGCAGCTGCTTCGCTACCTCGTCAGCAACACACCGCGCCCTTTTGAGGTCGGCACGGAGGAGATGGTCTATGCGATTGGGGATCGAGCCCCATTACGGGCGGAGGTCCTCACGCCGCGCTACGAGCCGATCACCGACGCCTCTGTTCGCGCTGTGGTGACGAGCCCATCGGGCAAGCGGACCGAACTGCCCCTCGTACTTAATGACGCAGAGCAGACCTCCGATTATCAAACGGTCTTGACGCTGGCGGAGGCGGGGGTTCATCAGGTGGAGATGGTCGCACAGCGTGGCGGGACTCCCCTTGGGGAGGGCCGTGGAGCCTTTCTGGTGTCGGAACAGACGCGGGAGTATTTCGAGACGGCGCAGAATGTCGAGCTGCTCAAGCGGATCGCACGAGAGACGGGGGGGCGGTATACTCCTCTCGCGGAGGCCTCGACCCTGGCGGAGGAACTCTCGATGCTGGAAGGAGTCCACTCGGAGAGAGTTCGACGGGACCTGTGGGATATGCCGTTCAACTTCCTCCTGTTGATCGGCCTCGCGGGGGCCGAGTGGGGGCTGCGGAAAAGGCGGGGATTGTCCTGAGGAAGAGGTGTCTGGAGACCCCGGAGACTCTATGGAACGACATCGGAAGAGATCACTGCGGTGCTGCTTGCCCCTGCTGGCCCTGCTGGTAGCGTGCCCACTCGCTGGGATAGCCCAGCCTTGGCCACCCGACAGGGAAAAGCACGCGCTGATCATCAGTGGAATCGGAGGAGAAGAGGGCTACCAGCAGCAGTTCCGGGATTGGACGACCCGATTGCACAAACTGCTGATCGGGCGGCTCGGCTTCGCACCGGAGCGAGTGACCGTGCTGACGGAGTCCCCTGGCGGAGACCCATCCTTGTTCAGTGGCTCCCCGCAGGCCAAGTCGACAGCGACAGAAGTGCGGCGGGTCTTGAGCGAGTGGCAGGGCGCGGTCAGCCCTCGCCAACAGATCTTTCTCTTCTTCATTGGGCACGGAACCTATGACGGCCAAGTGGGTAAGTTCAACCTGGTCGGCCCAGACTTGACGGCGGCAGAGTATGCCGAGCTGCTCGCGCGCGTCCGGGCTGCGCGGACGACCATCCTGCAGCTGGCGAGCGCCAGCGGGGAGTTCCTCAAACCGTTGGCGGCACCCGACCGGATCGTCCTGACCGCCACGCGCAGCGGGATGGAGCAGAACGCGCCCAAATTTGCCGAGTACTTCCTCAAAGCGCTGGAGTCGAGCGAGGGGGATCTCGACAAGAATGGCCGCGTCTCCGTCTACGAGGCCTTCCAGTTTGCCACCGAAGGGGTTGCAGGTCTCTACCGCCAAGCCGGCAAGTTGGCGACGGAGCACGCACTGCTCGACGACACGGGGGATGGAGTCGGGCTCACCGGGAGCGGAGAGACGGAACAGAAGCGGAAACCCGAGGGGGAGAGTGAGGCCAAGGCGGCCTCGGTGACGGTGGCGGATGGAGGGCTGGCGCGGGCGACCTACTTCGATTCCCTGCCCCAGCAGGAAGCCGGAGGAGACAGCGTCCTCGCCAAATGGATCGAGGAGCGGATGAGGCTGGAAGGGGCGATCGAGCAGCTCAAGAGCAGGAAACCCAGTCTGGCCCCGGTGGAGTATGCGACACAACTCGAGAAGATGTTGACGGAGCTGGCGCGGCTTGGCCGGACGATCCGCCAGCGACGACAGTCCCCTTCAACCGGCACGCAACCATCGGCCAACCCTGGGGAGGAAGATTGATGAGAGGGGAAAGTGAGAGCGTGGGCCGAGAGGGCTGGCGTCGCTGGTCGAGAGCGATCCTTCTCGGCATTCTCCTTGGATCATTGGCGACGGGTTCGGAGATCTGCGGGCAGACCGCCGACGCACCGTCCCCCAATCCGGTTGCCGTCGAGTCGGATCCCCTGACGGCGGCGAGCACAGAACTGAAGCAGGGCAAGTACACCGCGGCGATGGCGCGGTTCCGGGCCCTGCTGCAGCAGAACCCAGGGGAGGAGAAGGCCCAGGTTGGGCTCCTCCAGGCACTCCTCGAGACGGGCGGTTACACCGAAGCCGAGCGTGAAGCGCGTCGATTCCTGAGCCGAGCCGAGGCTTATGCCGAAGTCCACTGGCTGCTGGGCGAGGTGCTTCGCCGGACGGGGAGGGGTCGCGAAGCGCTCGCCGAGTTTCGCCTCGCGGCGGGTGCACCCACGCCAGCGACCCGACTGCGGGCTTGGCTGCGCGAGGCGGAGGTGTTGCGCTCAACCGGCGAGGACAAGGCGGCGACAACGATCCTCAATCGACTCGTCGAATTTTACGAGGACGAGGTGGTCAGCGGAGCCGACGAGCTGACGAGCATTGCCCAGGCCCTCGTCCACCTCGAACGCTACCAGCAGGCCAACGACCTCTTTCTCGAAGCGATCTCTGCCGATGAGACCTGGATCGAGGCCCATCTCGGGGCGGGCGAGCTCTACACCTCGAAGTACAACTACAGTGAGGCGGCGGAGTTCTTCGCCGACGCGCTGAAGATCAACGAGCAGAGTGCGCGGGCGCATCTCGGGATGGCCCGGAATCGGCGCATTGGCGGTGGAGAGGCGATGGCGGCCTCGCTGGCTCGCGCCTTAAAGATCAACCCGAACGACGTCGAGGCGAAGGTCCTTGCGGCGGCAGTCGACCTTGAAGCGGAGCGCTACGGCTCAGCTTCGACCCAAATCGACGAGGCGCTGGCAATCCATCCCCGCTCCGTCGAGGCGCTCAGCCTGCGTGCCGCGCTCGCTTGGCTCCAGGACCGCTCCGCAGACCAGACCAAGGCAGTTGAGGCCACGCTGGCGATCCACCCCCGCTACGGGATGATCTACGAGGTGCTTGGACATTTTGCAACGCAGATGCGACGTTACCGCGAGTCCGTCTCCTTTCTGCGCCAAGCCGTCGAGGCCTCGCCACGCCTCTGGTCCTCCCACCTTGCACTCGGCATCGGACTGCTGCGCCTCGGCGAGATGGCGGAAGGACGGGTGGCGCTCGAGACGGCCTTTCGCGGAGACCCCTTCAACCTCTGGGCCAAGAACACCCTCGACCTGCTCGACAGCATGAAGGAGTACGGTGAGACTCGCGTGGGAGATTTTCTGATCCGGACGGCCGCGGAGGAGACAAAGGTCCTCAGTGGCTACGCCGGAGACCTGCTCGAGGAGGCGCGGGAGCGGCTCAGTCAACGTTACCGCTTCACCCCGCGGGCGCCGATCTCGGTCGAGATCTTTCCCAACCACGACGATTTCGCGGTGCGGGCCCTCGGCCTGCCGGGCCTGGGAGCGCTCGGGGTCTGCTTCGGGCAGGTGATCGCACAGGACTCTCCTTCGGCACGGGCGGGAACCCCTTTCAATTGGGGCAGCACCCTTTGGCATGAATACGCCCACGTCATCACGCTGCAGATGACGGAACATCGGATTCCCCGCTGGTTCTCGGAGGGGCTTTCCGTCTACGAGGAGCACCGGGCCTACCCAGGCTGGGGCGATGACTGGACCATCGATCACCTCCGCGCCTGGGCCGAGGGAAGGTGGTTCAAGATCAGCGAGATCGATCAAGGGTTCCTGCGGCCCAAGCGGCCGGACGATATCGGCCTCGCCTACTTTCAAGCCTCGCAGATCTGCCATTTCATCGAGGAGCGCTACGGATTCGAGGCGATTCTGGCGATGCTCGAGGGCTATCGATCGCGCAAAAAGACACCGGAGATTCTGCGGGAGGTCTTCAAGCTCACCGAAGCAGAGTTCGATCGAGCCTTCGAGGCCTCGGTTCGGACACGGATCGACGGACTCTTGAAGGCGCTCGCCTCGGCCTTGCCCGTCGCGGGGACCGACGGAACAGTCCTGCCAGCCCCGCGCCGCGCCACCAGCGGAGCGGCTCCCGACGCCGAGCAGTTGGCCGCCCTCGCCGATGCCACGCCACAGGATTATCCGGCCAATCTGCGGGCCGGAATGGCGCATTTCGACCAGAAGAACTATGATCGGGCTCGCCTGTACCTGGAGCGTGCGGTCGAACTCTTTCCCTATCAGGCCGGGATTGGCAACCCGTACGAGAAGCTGGCAACCATCCACGAAGCACAGGGAGACCAGGAGAAGGTGGCTGGCGCCCTGCGCGGTTGGGTCGCCTATGACGAGAACCAGGCAGAGCCGCTGCGACGACTCGCCCGCTGGCGCGAGGGACGCGGGGAGAAGCAGGAGGCGATCTCCCTCCTGCGGCAGAGCTTCTATATCGACCCGTTCAACTACGCCGCGCATAGCTTGGCAGGGAGATTGCACCTCGAGCTGGGACAGCCAGAGAAGGCGATCCGAGAGTTGGAGGTCGCGCTCGCCAATCGGCCACCCAACCCCGCCGAGGCCCACTTCCAGCTGGGACAGGCCCTCCGTGCCGGCGGCCGTTGGGGCGAGGCGAAAGAGGCGGTCCTGCGTGCACTCGAGTTGGCGCCGAGTTACGCCGAGGCACAGGAGCTGCTGCTCGACCTCGTCGACAATCCACCACCGGTAGACGACAAGTCCGGGAAGGGGGCTGCCCCTCCCCCGTCGAGGAATTGATGAACCGAAGACGAATGGTGATCGCCACTCTCCTGCTGATCGTCCTGGTCGGCGTGGCGATCGCGCAGCGACAATCCCGCAAGCGAAGCTCGAACGGCCCCCGCGTCGCCGAATCGAGCCTCGCCCCGACCGATCCGGCCCTCTCCGCCCGGTTCACGTTCGTCCGCCTCCGGTTCGATTCCAGCCAGTATGGCTACCTCTACAACTTCAATCCGTTTCTGGGAGACGGGGGACCTCCGTGGTCGCACGACTACCCGATGGCCTCGCGCCACCTCATGAAGATCGTAACTGAACTCTCGAAGCTCGACGCCACGCTCGACTTCAACGAGCCGATTCTGACGTTCGACGATCCCCTGCTCTTCAAATTTCCGTTTGCCTACCTCTGTGAAGTTGGCTTCATGAGCCTTGGGGAGAGTGAGATTGCCGGGTGGCGTGAGTACCTCCTGCGGGGAGGATTCCTGCTGGTCGACGATTTTCGCCACCCCAGCCAGTTCGCCAACCTGCAGGCCCACGTGCAGCGGGCCTTCCCGGAACTGGAGATGAAGCGGCTCGACGCCTCGCATCCGGTCTTCAACTGCTTCTTCTCGATCGACAATCTGGACCTCAAACCGGTCTATGGTCCAGACTACCTGCCAGAGTTCTGGGGCCTGGAGGACGAATCGGGCCGCCTGATGATGATCGTCAACTACAACTACGATGTCAGTGACTTCTGGCAGTTTTCAGACAACCCGTTTCGACCGATCGAAGAGACGAACGACGCCTACAAGTTTGGGGTCAACTATATTCTCTATGCGTTGACGCATTGAGGACGAAGGACAGCGACGCGCCAAGCAGAGAGCGGCATGGTGCCGGACAGAAATGGATGAACCAACCATCGAAGGAAGAGGGAGTGGCATGATCAAAGGAGACGAGGAGACAGCCCAGGACGAAGCGTTGCTGGAGAAGATGGTCGAGGCGCGGGAGGGGCTGCTGCGCGAGATTCGCAAAGCGATCATTGGCCAAGATGAGGTCGTCGAGCAGGTTCTCTTGTCGCTCTTCGTCGGGGGGCATTCGATCATCACCGGCGTGCCGGGGTTGGCGAAGACGCTCCTCGTGCGCACGATCTCGAGCGTGCTCGATCTGCCGTTCAAGCGGATCCAGTTCACGCCCGACCTCATGCCGGCGGACATCACCGGCACAGAGGTGATTGAGGAGGATCGAGCCACGGGGAAACGCGGACTCCAGTTCATCCGCGGCCCGATCTTCGCCAACATCATCCTCGCCGACGAGATCAACCGCACTCCGCCCAAAACACAGGCGGCCCTCCTCGAAGCGATGCAGGAGGGGAACGTGACGGTCCAGGGGGTGACCTATGCCCTGCCCAAGCCCTTCTTCGTCCTCGCGACGCAGAATCCGATCGAGATGGAGGGGACCTATCCCCTCCCGGAAGCGCAACTTGACCGCTTCATGTTCAACGTGCGGATCGGCTACCTCCCCGTCGAGGACGAGATCCGGGTGGTCAAGATGACGACCTCGCCGCAAGATCTGACGTTCGCGCGGGTGATGACGGCGGAGGAGATTCTCGGATTTCAGCGCCTGGTCCGGAAAGTGCCGGCTTCGGAGACGGTGCTGCGCTACGCCGTCCAGCTCGTCAACACCAGCCGGCCTGGAACGACGCTCGCTCCAGACTTCATCAACCGGTGGGTCACGTGGGGGGGATCGCTGCGCGCCTCGCAATTTCTGATCCTTGCCGGGAAGGCGAGGGCGATCCTCTATGGCCGCTCGCACGTCTCCTGCGACGACATTCGCGCGATGGCCAAACCCGTTCTCCGCCATCGGATCCTGCTCAACTTCCAGGCGGAGTCGGAGAAGGTCGACACGGACCAAGTGATCACCCGGTTGATTGAGACGGTTCCGGAGCCGGCCTCTGGGCTCTGATCGAAAAGGGGGTCAGCGCATGGCGTGGTGGTCGAGGGGGAAAGAGAAGCTGTCGAT
>JBMUAP010000019.1:0-14571 GCA_049454155.1 Blastocatellia bacterium | reverse complement strand
GATGCCGGAATAGTGGCCCGCCACCAGACGACAGAGCTTGACGAGGGAGAGGCTGTGCTCGAGTAACCCCCCGAGGTAGGGATGGTGCATCGTCTTCGCCGCAGGCGCACGCTTGAATTTGCGGACCGTCTCCTCATCCGCGAAGATCACCTCGAGCAAGCGGCGCAGATGCGGGTTCCGAAACCCCTCGACGTAGCCAAGCAGCTCCGTAAACATCTCGTCGACATTGAACCGGGTCGTTGGAAAGTAGTCGGTGAGGGTCACTTCGTGCGGCTGACACGGGCGGACCCGGTGAAGGGTGATCTGCAGGTGATTCCGATAGGTGTTGACCAAGCCGCGCACAAAGACGATATCATCCCGATCGAAGGTGTCAATCGTCTCCTCGAAGTTGTCCCACCATTGCCCCAAGAGTTCGCCCGTCCGGTCGGCGAGCTGGAGCATGACGAACTGCCCCCCTGTCTTCTTGTTGCGCAGCTCCTTCGATTTGACCAGGAAGGTCGTGCTGATCGTCTGATTCGGAACCAACTCGCTGACAAAGATCTTATCCATAGTTGATGAGGATTGAAGAGCGTTGTGTGTGTAGAGCGGGCCGTCTCAAAGCGGCCAACGCCGATCCGTCAGGAAGGAGGATGGGCCCCCCATCCTCCTTCGATGCAACCTATCGGCCAGAGACTTCGTCGGCTTCGACCTCGGCTGACTTGCGCTTCCGCTTGCGCTCCTTCTCCTCTTCCTTGCGCAGTCGCTTGCGCTCCTTCTCCTCGATGTAGGGCACGCGTTTGATCTGAGCGGAGCGGACCTTGGCGTTCTCGAACTGGTACCGGGCATCGATCTCGATGAAGGCCTCGTTGCGCAGTTTGTTGAGGTACTCCTCGACCTGCTTCTCGGACTTGAGATTGACGAGGTAGCGACCAATGGCGTCCTGCACGGACTCGTCATCGAAGGAGAGTTCGCGGGGCTCTTTGCGGCCATCCACCCGGAAGATATAGAAACCATTGTCCAGCCGCACCGGCTCGGTCACCGTCCCAACCGGGGCCTTCTCGACCGCTTCCTTGACGGCGGGCGCCAAGTCCGGGATCTTGATCGTGCCGATCTGCCCGCGACTCTTCTTGCCGAGGTCGTCATCGGAATAACGCTCAGCGAGGACCCCAAACTCGACCGCTCCTCCCCGCGCCTGCTGGAGCACCTCTGCGGCGGTCGCTTTCGCCTTGGCCTCGTCTTTCCCAAAGGCGATAAAGACGCGACTGAGCGTCAGCTCACCGGCCTCCGTGAAGTACGACTTATTCTTTTCGTAGGCGTCGCGCTTCTCCTTCTCCGTCAATTGCTGGTAGACACGACCATAGACCTCCCGGCCAATCACGGCGTCCTTGGAGAAGTTTTCCGCCATGATGCGCTTGACCTCATCGATGTCGAAATTGGCCTCGCGCATCTTCTGGCCGAGACATTCGAGGGATTCGCAGTTGTTCTCCTTCATCATCCGAAGGAGCTGCTGGTTGACCTGCGCGTCGACATTGATCGAGAGGTCCTTGGCTCGCTGCGAAAGCAGCTGGGTGTTGATCAGTTCATCGAGAATGCGGGGTTTCCACTCGCTGAACTTCTTCTCAAGGTCCTCGCCTTTGAGACCCTGCTTGCGCAGCTCTTCGAGAACATCCCGCTGGGACGACTCGAAGGCGGAGCGCATGATGACGCCGGCATTGACCCGGGCAATCACTTCATCCACCAAATTGGTGTCTTCATCCTGGGCATATCCGGCCGGGGCCAGCAGCACCGTCAAGGCCAAGAACAGCAACGCTCTCCATCGTTTCATAACTGATCCTCTGTTCAAGATTACGGGAACTCCTGTATTCCTTTTATGGATTGCTCTGAGCGGGAATCCCTGCATTTCATTTCCGTCGCCAAATTCTCTGGCCACTTTGGCCGATGGCGACGCGACCCATCCGGGAAGGGCGCTTCAAGAGGCTGGGTACCGGCCACGGTAGGTGAAGCCAAGACGACCCCGATGAATGACGATCGACGCGGCAGCGGCGAGACGATCTCCAAAAGCCTCGATCAGTTGGCGCTTCTTCTCGCTTTGAAGACGTTCGATCACCTCTTGCCGGATCTTTTCGAAGGGCAGCGGCTCGACTCTCTGCTCGAGTTTGAAGAGGTGATACCCAAAGTTCGACTTGACGACATTGCTGACTGAGCCGACCTTGAGAGCCACGATCGCCTGTTCGAGCGGGGGAGGGATCTGCTCGGTTTCGTAGTAGATCAGTCCACCCTGAGCCGCCGTTGGCGCATTGGAGTGCTCCCGCGCGAGGACTGGAAAGTCGTCTGGACGGGCAATCGACTGTCGCTGGAGACGTCGTGCCTCGGCCTCTTCTTCGACCCGGATCTCGCGGACATAGAATCCATACCGGGACGGATACTGATCGCGATTGGCCTCATAGTGGGCCTTGATCTCTTCTTCGGTCACCGCAACTTCTTTGGGGAGCTGCGTCTCCGAGAATTTCAGTTCGAGAAGATCATTGAGAATTTCTGTGCGCCGCTCGCTGCTCTGCAAAACAGCGGGGTTCTGGTCAGCCCCTTCGGTCGTCGCCTGTTTGTATTGCGTCTCGAAGTTCTGCCGGACATCTTCCTCGGAGAGTTCAAAGTTGGAGTCGAGCGCCTGACGGACGATCAACTGGCGCAAAATGAACCTGTCGAGGAGGCTGCTGCGTTGCTGGTCTTGGTCGAGCGGACTGCTCTCAAAATCGGAGAGCCGAGCCTTGATGAAGCGATCGAAGGCAGAGGCATGGAACGCTTGTCCATTGATCTCGACAATGACGGGAGTGGGGTCGTCCTTGGCCGCATCCTTGCTGAATCGCTGGCAGCCCGTCGCGCCCACCCATCCCAAGAGCCCGACAAAGGCGAGGAGGGGGAAAGGTAAACGGGCCTTCCCTCTCGAGGACCGACACGGGAGAATCCGAAGAGCCCATCCGGAAAGGGCTCTTGCCCCCGTCGCTTCGGTCCGCTTGACTCCTGCCCGCTTGCCTCTCGTCATTATCTATACCAATTGGCCCTCACTCACAGGATTAGTTGAACCAAGACCCCGCTTGCAGAAGGGGCGCTCTCCCGCCGGCGAGTCCGGCCACAGAGGGCTTTTCTAAATCAATGATTGCCTTGCTCTCAACCCAGAATCATACGCCGGCAACCGGGGAAACGCAAAGGGGGGTGGGTCAGGGTCTTCCTTGGCGGCGACGGGCGAGACCAACCATGAGCAGCCCAAAGACGAGGAGAACCATTCCCCACCCGAGGTTGACATTGAGGGAGAGGGATCGACGGTAGATGTCCGTCGGTCCCACTACGCCAAAAGCGATCAACAGCCCTCCGATGACACTGAACATCAGGCCAATTGGCATCCGGATATCGAGCCCCACGCAACACCTCCTCGGAAAATTACCAGAACAGCAGATTGAGAAGCAGGACGAGCGCGAGAACGCCCGCTCCCAGCGGGCCCGGTCGTTGCCACCAGCGGAGGCCCTCTTCCCGGGGGCGCTCCGTCAGGGACCAGACGAGCCCCACCAGCTCTTGGGCCTCCCGCGGACGAGTCACGAGGCTGACCAGAACCGTCAGGAGAAAGCAGGTCATCCAGGCGAAGATGGCGGTCCAGAAGTTCTGGGCCATCTCACTCGGGTAGAGATGGAGAGTGGCAATCCACCCCCCTTTGAATCCGATCTCGCCCCCGCGTGGCAAGCTCAAACCGTGATGGAGGCAGGCGGCCAACGTTCCTCCGAGCAGTCCGAAGAAGGCCCCGTGCCCGGTCGCCCGCTTCCAGAACATGCCCAACAGAAAGGTGGCGAAGAGGGGAGCGTTGACGAAGGCGAAGACCAGCTGGAGCACATCCATGATGTTGTTGAACCGTGTGGCAACATAGGCCGCCCCCACCGAGATGACAACCCCGAAGACTGTCGCCATCCGCCCCATCCAGAGATAGTGCTGGTCGCTCGCTTCGCGACGGATGTAGGATTGATAGATGTCGTAGGTCCAGACGGTGTTGAAGGCGGTGACATTGCCCGCCATCCCCGACATGAAGCTGGCGATGAGCGCGGTCAAGCCCAGTCCAAGGAGGCCGGTGGGAAAGTAGTGAACGAGCATCATCGGGATCGCCAAGTCATAGTTGTAGCCCCCATCGGGGCGGACAGGAAGCGAGAATCCCGTCTGCCCCGCCTGCTGGGTGAGGGCCATGGCGATCATCCCCGGCAGGATGACGAGGATCGGAAAGAGCATCTTCGGAACGGCGGCGATGAGGGGAGTTCGGCGCGCCGCCTGCATCGAGTCGGCCGCCATCGCCCGTTGCACCACCAGAAAGTCTGTGCACCAATAGCCGAAGGAGAGAACGAAGCCCAATCCCATCGCCAAGCCAAAGATCTCCACGCCCATCGGATTGGAAGAAGGCTCCCCCATCCAGCGCCAAGATTGCGTCCAGGCGCCGGGGGCGTAGCCGTTGCTGGTCGCTACTTCGGCGAGGCGTGATTGGAGGCCGCCCCACCCGCCCGCATCCTTCAATCCCAGAAAGACCAGGGGAGCGAAACCGAAGACGATCAGGAAGAACTGCAACACTTCGTTGTAGATGGCCGATGTCAACCCTCCGAGGAAGATATAGACGAGCACAATCAGGGCGGAGACCCAGATGCTCAGGCTGAAGTCCCACCCGAGCAGCAGGTTGAGCAGCAACCCCATGGCATACATTGAGATCCCGGAGGAGAAGATCGTCATCGCCGCGAAGGAGATGGCATTGAAGCCGCGCGTCTTCTCATCGAACCGCAGCTTGAGATATTCCGGGACGGAGCGGGCCCGGGAGCCATAATAGAAGGGCATCATGAAGATCCCGACGAAGACCATCGCCGGTACCGCGCCAATCCAGTAGAAATGGCTGGTGGCGATGCCATACTTGGCCCCAGAAGCCGCCATCCCGATCACTTCCTGCGCGCCAAGATTGGCCGAGAGAAAGGCCAGCCCGGCAATCCAGGCAGGAATCGAGCGCCCCGAAAGAAAGAAGTCGCTGCTCGTCTTCATGTAGCGCTTGAGGGCAATCCCAATCCCCAGCACAAAGAGAAAATAGACGGCCATGATCAGCCAATCGATGGTGGTCAATTGCATGCAGTGCCTCGTTTGATGTCCTGTCGTGTCCCGTGGACTTGCCCTGAATGGGACAAGCGCGCGATAGCCTAGTACGGAATCGGCCTGAGTTCAATCGGCAGGGGAAGGGAAAAAAGAATGGGAAGAGATCGCCGAAATTCTTGCCATCCGCGAGAAAGCAGGTACACTTTCACCCCGATCCAGAAACGTATTATCCAGTAACAGCGGGCGTGATCGAGCGCGGTCCCTGTCTCCTTCGAAGGGAGTCGGCACCGTCGACTCGCCTGTGGGGGGGAGAGTGGATGAAGGGCAGAGCTTGGCATCAAGACAACCGACTCCGCGGCGGAGTGGTCCTCAGCGTGGTTTTGGCAGCCGTTCTCACGGTAGGGGTGGCGGGAAATTCTTTGACCAACGGGGTGCACCAGGGGAGCCGGGAGCAACCACCAAACATCGTCCTGATCTTGCTGGATGATGCTGGATTCGGGGATCTCTCCAGCTATGGAGCGACGGCGCTGAACACGCCGCACCTCGACCGGTTGGCGCGGGAAGGGGTCCGATTCCTCGACGCGCACGCAGCGGCCGCGACGTGCACCCCCTCCCGCTACGCATTGATGATGGGGGAGTACGCATTTCGCCGAACGGGTACGGGTGTCCTGCCGGGGGATGCCGGTCTGGTTCTCGATGCGGGGCGCCAGACCCTGCCCCAGACGCTGCGGAGAGCTGGCTACGTGACGGGTGTCGTCGGAAAGTGGCATCTCGGGCTTGGGCCGACGGGTGGCCCCGACTGGAACGGGGAGATCCGCCCCTCGGCCAATGATGCGGGCTTTGACGACGCCTTTCTGATGGCGGCGACAGGAGATCGGGTGCCGACCGACGATCTCCGGAACCGGCGGGGCGTCGGGCTCGACCCGAACGACCCGATCCGCGTCAGCTACCGCGGCCCGATCGGAGATGAGCCCACGGGAAAGACCCACCCAGAACTGTTACGAGTGCATCCCAGCCATGGCCACGATATGTCGATCATCGATGGCATCAGCCGGATTGGGTGGATGACCGGCGGCAAGAGTGCGCTCTGGAAGGATGAAGAGATGGCCGACGTCTTCGCGCGCGAAGCCATCTCGTTCCTGGAGCGACACCAAGCGAGCCCCTTCTTCCTCTACTTCGCGACCCACGACCCCCACGTGCCACGAGTCCCCCATCCCCGCCACGTCGGGAAGACGGGAATGGGCGCACGTGGCGACGCGCTGGTGCAGATGGATGAGACAGTTGGGCAGGTTCTGACAGCGCTCGACCGGCTGCAATTGACGGAGCGGACGTTGGTGATCGTCAGCAGCGACAATGGCCCAGTCGTCGACGACGGCTATCGCGACGAAGCCGTCGAGAAGTTGGGAGCCCATCGCCCCGCCGGACCCTGGCGGGGTGGCAAATACAGCAACTTTGAGGCGGGGACGCGGGTTCCCTTTCTGGTTCGCTGGCCGGGAAGAGTGCGCGTCGGGATCTCGTCCGCCCTGGTCTCCCAGGTCGATCTCTTTGCCTCGCTGGCCGCATTGGTGGGGCAACGGCTCGATCGGGGAGTCGCCGCCGACAGTGTCAACCTGCTTCCCGCCTTGCTGGGGCAATCCCCGCGAGGGCGGCAGCGACTGGTTCTCCAAGCGGGAAGCCTCTCTCTCCGCGACGGCAACTGGAAATATATCGAGCCCGGCCCGGGGCGGGCATACAGTCCAGAGACGGGCATCGAATTGGGGAACGCCCCTAAACCACAGCTCTACGATCTGGGGCGCGACCCGGGCGAGCGGGTCAACTTGGCCGAACGTCACCCAAACCGGACTCGGAGAATGGCAAACGAGCTGCGGCGCATCCGGGAAGCTCGCCTCCCTGCCCGACAATCGCCGGGAGCCGGATCGACCAGACCGCCTCTCGGCACCACGAAGGAGACCCGATGACGACACTCGACACGCTCGATTGGATCGCGATTGCCTCGTACTTTGCCATTTTACTGGGGCTGGCTGGATGGGTCATCCGCAAGGGGCGGGACACAGCGGACGACTACTTCCTGGCGGGACGTAATCTTGGCTGGTTTGTTGTCGGGGCATCGATCTTCGCCTCGAACATCGGCTCGGAGCACGTCGTCGGACTGGCTGGATCGGGAGCGACCAGCGGCGTGGCACTGGCCCACTATGAGTTGCACGCTTGGTGCCTCCTGGTCCTCGGCTGGGTCCTGATTCCGTTCTATGTCCGCTCACGCGTCTTCACCATGCCGGAGTTTCTCGAAAAACGTTATTCCCCCACAGCACGCTGGGTCCTCTCGATAATCTCGCTCGTCGCCTACGTCTTGACGAAGATGGCGGTCGGCATCTTCGCCGGGGGGGTCGTCTTTGGAACATTGCTGCCCGAGATGAGTCTGACCTTCGGCGGATGGACGCTCGACAGTTTCTGGATCGGTTCGGTCGCGGTCATTTTGATCACCGGACTCTACACCATCCTCGGGGGAATGCGAGCCGTTGCCTACACGGAGACGGCGCAGACGCTCGTGCTCATCCTCGGGTCCATTCTCATCACTTGGTTCGGGCTGAATCGATTGGGTGGCTGGGAGGAATTGCGCGCGATCCTCGGACCGGAGATGTTCAATCTCTGGAAACCCATCATCCCGGAAGGGATGGAAGGGACCTGGGCTCCAGTTCGGGAGTCGGCCCGCATCGCCTGGTACTTCAATGGCGACTATCCGTGGGTCGGCATGCTCTTCTGTGCACCGATCGTCGGGCTCTGGTACTGGTGTACCGATCAGTACATCGTCCAGCGGGCTCTCGGAGCGCCCAATGAGCGGGAAGCCCGCCGTGGAACGATCTTTGCTGCCTTTCTCAAGCTGCTTCCGGTCTTCATCTTCATCATTCCGGGAATGATCTGCCTTGCGCTGGCCAAGAGTGGTCGCGTCGGGGAGCTCTCGTCACTCGTCGATCAAGCCGGTAAGGTGATCCCGAGCCAGGCGCAGGCGGCCTTTCCCCTGATGATCCAGCACGTTCTCCCGTCGGGAGTGCGGGGACTGGTCGTGGCCGGTCTGCTCGCGGCGCTGATGAGCTCACTGGCCGGGGCCTTCAATGCCAGCTCGACCCTCTTCACCATGGACCTCTATCAGAAGATCCGACCGGGTGCGAGCCAGCATCGTCTCGTCTGGATTGGGCGTGCGGCGACCGTGGTCATGGTCTTGATCGGTCTCGCCTGGATCCCGGTGATCCGCGGCTCCCGCGGCCTCTATGACTACCTGCAGGGAGTGCAGGGCTATCTGGCCCCCCCCATCTTCGTCGTCTTCTTCTTCGGTGTCTTCATGAAGCGGCTCAACGCTAAGGGGTGCCTTGCCGCACTCGTCGTCGGCTTTCTGATGGGCCTCTTCCGTCTGGTCGTCGACACCCCGGTCAGCTTGGGATTGAGCGGCTACGAGGGGGGATATCCCGAAGGCTCCTTCTTCTGGATTGTCAACAACATCTATTTTCAGTACTACAGCCTGCTGATCTTCCTGGTGAGCGTCACCGTCATGATTGGTGTCAGTTACCTGACCGCGCCACCCGACGAGGCCTCGATCAAAGGCTTGACCTTCGCGACCAAGTCGTTGGAGGACCGCCAACTGACCCGGGCCAGCTGGAATCGGCTCGACCTGATCACGTCGGCCCTCGTCCTGATCCTGATCCTCCTCGCCTATGTCTCCTTTACCGGCTAGAAGACTGTGGGAGAGGGCGTGGGATGCACGCCCTCTCCCACGGTATGCCCCAGTGAAGTGGGACCAGCCTCCCCTTGATCAGCCATCGACCATCTCAGGACCACCTCCCCCTCGCTCTCCTTTTCTGTAACCGATGAGCATCTCCCCCTCTTCTTTCGGGGGCGGGAAGACGTTTTCCCCGAAAGAGGGGCCTAGGGTCGGCTTGTGTCGACGGTATCCAATCTGTCACCATAGGTTGATTCCCGTTTGGGCACGCACGTCAGACAAAGGCCGATGGCTCCCACTGGTCGAGCGGTCGGAAAAGAGACTGGAGAGCGTATGGACGGAGAAGAAACAGAGCTGACCATTCACCTGATCTCCCACAACCATTGGGATCGTGAGTGGATCTTTACCGCGCAGTATACCAACCGTTGGCTCCCCACGTTCTTTGCCAACCTCTTCTCAATGCTCGAACGTGAACCGGAGTACCGGTTTGTGCTGGATGGACAGACTGTCATCCTCGAGGATTTTCTCGCACAACTCCCTGTGGATGAAGCCGAGAGCCAACGAGAACGATTGGCCCATTATGTCAAGCGCGGACAATTGCTGATTGGGCCGACCTACCTGCAAGCGGATTGGTCCCTGGTCAGCGGCGAGTCCTTGGTCCGCAACCTGATGGTTGGTCATCAGATCGCCGCTGGGTTTGGCCAAGTGATGAAGGTCGGCTGGATGCTCGACAATTTCGGGCAGATTGCGCAAGCGCCTCAGATCTATCGCGGATGTGGGATCGACGGGGTCTTCGTGTGGCGTGGGATTGATCCTGGGGATCATCCCAGAACAGAGTTTTGGTGGGAAGCACCGGACGGTTCCTCTGTCCTGGCCATCTATCTGATCAACAGCTATCGCAATGGAATGGTTCTCTCATTGACGCGAGAGATCGCCCAGGAGCGGATTCAGCGTGAGGCGAGCACATTGGCCAGTTTTGCGGCAACTTCGCACGTCCTCCTGATGAACGGCTATGAACAGGTTCCCTGGCCCGACGATGTCCTGCCGATCATCGAAGACTTCAATCGTGGATCCCTGCGTCTCTTAACTAATGACTCGCCAACCAAAGAGGATCCGACCACAGGTGGAATGGGCACCAGAGATCCTCTTCCGAGGCTGCGTTGTCGTCAGAGCACACCACCTGAATACCTTGCCGCAGTGCGCGCCGCTGGCGTATCCCTTCCTGTACTCGGAGGATACTTTTACAGTGGGCGGTATATGCCCGTGCTCAAAGGCGTCTTTTCCAGCCGCAGCCACCTCAAACTGCTCAACAACGAGTGTCAGCGGGAACTGGAGCGGTGGGCTGAACCGATGGCGACGATTGCCTGGACGCTGGGAGCTGACTACCCGGCAGACAAACTGGCGCGTACGTGGAAGACACTGCTCCTCAATCATACCCATGATGACCTGTGCGGTTGCTGCATCGACAATATTGCCCGAGAGATGGAAGCACGGTTCGAGAAGGTCCACACAACAGCGACAGAGATCACCGAAGAGAGTCTGCGGACGATCAGCCAGTCGATCCACACCTTTCGGGCAGACTGCTCGACAGCGGTCATTGTCTTCAACCCTTCCACCCGGGAACGAAGTGAGGTGGTCAGCTTCTCGCTCGACCTATCCGCTGATGATCAGCCTTTTCGAATCACCGATGGGGCCGGGAGCGAGGCTCTCTATCAGATCCGGCAACGCAGTGGATCCCAAGTCGAGCTCTACTTATTGGCCTCCGGTGTCCCCTCCCTCGGCTACAAAAGCTTCTATATCCAAGCAGGCATACCCGACGAAGAGCGCTTTGAAGGGGTGCAGGCTGACGCTGAGCGGCGTACTTTGGAGAATGCCTTTCTGCGTTTGACGATTCAGCAGGATGGGACGTTCGATCTGATCGAAAAGGAGACGGGACAGGAGTATCACCGGCTTGGCTATTTTGAAGATGGGGGAGACGCCGGGGACACCTACGACTATTCCTGGCCGACTCGTGACCGGGTCATCACCAGTCTCTGCAAGAAGGCACGGGTCACCCTGCTCGAGGCTGGGCCACTCATCGCGCGATTTCGTGTGGAGATCGAGTTGGCCCTCCCGGAAGAGCTCTCGGCGGACCGGCAAGAACGTGCCGAAAAGACTCGGGCCTACCCCTTGGTGAGCGATCTCGAATTGACAGCCACGGCCCGTCGGGTCGAGATCAAGACGCTGGTCCGAAACGTCGTCAAAGATCATCGACTGCGAGTCATGTTTCCAAGCGAGATCCACACGGAACACTGCTTTGCCGAAGAACCATTCGACATTGCCCGCCTTCCCGTGCGCCCGACCGATCAGCCCGTGGCTCCATTCCCAAACATGGAACACTTGATGCTGGCGGGTGGATATCGGGAACCAGTGGCGACCCATCCGTTTCAGAATTTTATCGACTACAGTGACGGGAGACGTGGACTGGCGATCATCAGCCGGCGCGGCACGGAATATGAGATCCTTCCTGAGCACGGGACCATTGCCTTGACGATGCTCCGCTGTATCGGCTGGTTGGCACGCGAGGACTTGCTGACCCGACAAGGAGATGTTGGGCCTCATATCTTCACCCCGGAAGCTCAATGCTTGGGGGATCAACAGTTCTTCTATGCTGTCTACCCGCACCCCGGCGATTGGCCGGAGAGCAAGGCCGACCTGGAAGCTTCGTCGCACAACCTGCCGATGCGGGTCGTGCAAAGATTGGGCACCGGCAGCTTGCCGGACCAGCTCTCCTTCCTTCAATTGACGTCGGACGGGGAGGCCCAGGCACTCCGCCTCACGGCGCTGAAACGAGACGAGAGCGCGAATGGAATCGTGCTTCGCTACTTCAACCCGAGGAGGGGCAGTACCCGCGGGCGGCTGCAGACGTGGTGGGAGATGGCAGGAGGGATCCAAAAGACCAATCTGTTGGAGCAGGCGGTCGAGGATCTGCCCGTGGAAATGGGCTTGGAGGGCGAATTTGTCTCCCTTCCGACTCGGGCAGGGGAGATCGTCACTTTGCGATTGCGCCTTTGGCCCTCCTCTCTCCGAGAAACAGGCTATGGGGCTCCCCCGCGCGTCCTGCCTCCCCTCTCCTTCACTCAACCCAAATCAAGGATCGAGCTTCCCCCGATTCTCACCGAAGCGGACCTTCGTGCTGAACATCAACGAGTCACCAAAACCGAGCGTCAATTGCTCCAAGCCAAAGCCGAAGTCTTCTCCTTCGAGGACCAGATGGAACGAGTGGGGTGGCGTACCCCCTCCCATCTTGTTGACTTCCAGAAAAAAGTGCTGGAAGTCAGCACCCTCACCCGACAACTGCAAGAAGCCCGGATCTCCGAGATGATCAATCGGCAACTCTGGATCAACTCCCAGATCGAAATGGCACTGGGAGAGATCGGCGAGGAGTTGAGCTGGGCACGGACCAAGAAACGTGTTGGAGAGTATCTTCTGCACTATTATCAAGGGCTCGTCCAAGAGCCTCCAGAAAGGAGTCCAATTGAGAATTGAGCTGCCACGTGAAGCCCAACGATTTGGGGCCAACCTATTCTATGGCGTCCAAAAGGTCTACGAACTCGATGCTGGATTCGCGGAAGACTCGCTGCCCTACGAAGATCAGTTCGTCATTCGTCAAGTCACCATCGAAGCCCTCCATGCGATTGAACAGCAGATGGCCATCATTGTCCCGATGAAGAGCGAACGTCTCCGGCTGCTGGAGGGCGTGCTCTTTGCCATTCCCCACCCGTGTCTGGTCATTGTCGTCTCCAATAGCCCTCGTGAGCCGGTCGATCGTTTCAATATGGAGTTGAGTGCGATCGAGAATTTTAGCACATTCACCAAGAAGGAGATTCTGGTAGTGCATCAGCGGGACCCGCTCCTGGGGGAGGCTTTTGCCGCCGGAGGCTATCCAGAGATTCTCGACGAATCGGGGCGAATTCGTCACGGAAAGGCCGAAGGAATGATCCTCGGGACGATGCTTGCCCACTTGGCGGGACGCAAGTACATCGGCTTCATCGATGCAGACAACTACATCCCTGGGGCCGTCCACGAGTATGTTCGGGAGTACGCCACTGGGTTTGCAATGAGCAAATCCGATTACGCAATGATTCGCACGCTCTGGCACAGCAAACCGAAAGTGGTTGGATCGGATCTCTACTTTGCCAAATATGGCCGTTCATCGATTGTTACCAACGAATACCTCAATCGTCTGATCAGCTATCGCAGCGGTTTCGAGACAGAGGTGGTCAAGACAGGGAATTCCGGAGAGCATGCGATGACACTGGACTTGGCCATGCTGCTCGATTACGCCCCTGGGTACGCTGTCGAGACGTACCACTTCATCAACCTGCTGGAGAAGTTTGGTGGGATCGAACCCAGTCCCTATCCCAAGGTGATGAAGAGTGGGGTGGAGCTCTACCAGATCGAGTCGCGAAATCCACATCTGCACGAATCGAAAGGAGAGAAACACGTCAACCAGATGATTCGTGACTCCCTCCGGGTCATTCACCAATCCGTGGTCTGCCCGGACAGATTGAAGCGGGAGATCATACACGATCTCGTGCGGCGTAAAATTCTCGCCAAGGGGGAGGAGTTGCCCCCGATCCAGACCTACCCCTCGCTGACACGCATCGCCGCGGCCAAGTTTGTCAACGCACTGGGCGAGCATTCCTGTGCTCAATGGTTGAGTGGAGCCCGTCTCACCAGCCAGGACGAAAGGGAGACCGACCCTGACCCAGCCCTGGATCGAGAATCCGAAGAGAAGCAGCCACATCGTCGACGTGTCCGAACGGCCAAATGATGACCCAGATCAAGAAACAGATGGTCCTCTTTACAGATCTGGACGGGTCACTTCTGGATCGGAAGACGTATCGATGGGAGCCGGCGGGAGCAATGGTCGAGCGGATTGTCGAAGAGGGAATCCCACTGGTCTTCTGCTCCTCGAAGACGCTGGTCGAACAACGCCATTACCAAGCCGCCCTGGGGATTGAGGCGCCATTGATCATCGAGAATGGGAGCGCGATTGTGCTCCCGCGACGCATCTTTCCCGTAGCCCCTGCGGGTGCCAAGGAAGAGGCAGCCGACTGGTTGATCGAGTTCGGGGCCACGCTCGAGGAGATCCGGGACCGACTCGACTCGATCCGGCACACGAAAGGAATCTCTTTTGCCGGGCTCAGCACATTGACCGAGGAAGAGGTAGGCTACTGGACCGGCCTGCGGGGAGTGGATGCGCAGAGGGCGCAACAGCGTCGCTACAGTGAGACCATCGTCTCCCCCCTCTCAGAGGAGGACCTCGCCCAGCTTCGAGACGGGCTCACCCCCTTTGGCCTGAGTATTGTGCAGGGAACCCGGTTCTCAACTGTTACCTCCCGACAGACTCACAAAGGAAGAGCCGTCCATTTCGTCAGCGAGCTCTATCGCGGGATCTTCGGCTCCCTCTTCACCGTCGCGGGAGGAGACGGACGAAATGATCTGCCAATGCTGAGGGCGGTTGATCACGGGATTCTGCTGCGGGGACCGGGGACCGACTGGTGCGATGAAGAGGTAGCAGGTCTCCATCTGGTCGAAGGAGAAGGCCCTGCTGCGTGGTGTCGTGCAGTGGCCCCCCTTCTGCCCCACTTTCCATGACTGACACAACTCTTTCCTTTGTAATAGTTTCGTAATACCCCTCGCGAGTTCTTTTCAGGAATTGTCGCAACCCGGCAAGCAAACTACGATGAGGATGGTGGCATGAGTGCTCTCCCGACAACTGATCAACTGAC
>JBMUAP010000018.1:0-14576 GCA_049454155.1 Blastocatellia bacterium | reverse complement strand
CTGGGGCGACGGCCCAGCGGGGCCGAGAAGGGCTTTGAGCTGGTTCTCAACGCCAAGCCCGCCTTGATCTCCGCCGACTACCCACAGCTCGAAGCGGCCTTTGCGCGAATGATGCAGGCACTGATCGGAGATGGTGAGGGTAGGACGGAGAGGCAGGAGAAGGAATGACGCGACTACTTCTCGCACTGCTGACGCTTTACCGCTATCTTCTCTCCCCCCTGCTACCGCCCTCCTGTCGGTACACTCCCAGTTGTTCCGAATATACGGTTGAAGCGATCAAGATGCACGGTCCCTGGAGAGGAATCTGGTTGGGGCTGCGGCGAATTTCGCGTTGTCATCCTTTTACGAATGGCGGGTACGATCCCCTTCCCGTGAACTTGGAATCGGACCGTTGGTTCCGTTCGCGGATCAAGTGAGGCTGCCGATGGAGAAACGATTAATCCTCTTCCTGGTTCTTTCCTCGGTCATCTTCATCGGATGGTCTTATCTCTATGAGCGCCAGTTCCCTCGCCCAGTCGAGCAGCAGAATGAGAAGCGGGAACAAGCGGCGAATGGGAAGGAGGCCTCCCCGTCGACCACTCCTGGGCCGGGCAAAGCCGAGACGGCTGGTCAGTCGCCGGCGCCTGCCGCTGCGGCCCCCTCGACGGAAGTCACCCGGGTCGATCCGAAGGAGATCACTCTGACAACAGACCACTGGCAAGCCCGCATCAGCAATCAGGGGGCGGTCTTGACCGAGTGGATCATGAACAGTTTCACCGATGGGAAGCCGATCGATCCTCCCCAGGGAGTGGTTCTGACCTCGCCGCAAGTCTCCAGGGAGGTAGGGGGACCCTTGCGCTTCTATCTCCCCTCTGATCGGCCACTTGAGAAAGAACTCAACACCGCGGGCTATCAGCTGGTCGGTGATACACCGGAACGGCTGACCCTCCGACAGGGCGAGACGATCAGTCTGCGATTCCAGTACGTCAATCGCGGCATCGAGGCCACCAAGGAGTTCGTCTTTCGCGGTGTCGCACCAGGAACGGGCCCGAACGTCGCTTCCGGATTCGACTTCGATCTGCGGGCCACGGTCCGTCGACAAGGGGTTCCCGTCGAGGCCTTCCTCGTTGTCGGTCCGAATTTTGGCGATCAGAAGGTGACCGAGGTCAACATCTACAAGCACGCGCCACAGTTGACCTATGCCATTGGCGGGAGTGTCGAGCGCGAGACAGCGGAATCTTTGCGGGATGAGGGGACTTCCCCACTTGAAACGGAAGGGTTGGTCAGTTGGGCAGCGGTCGATGATAACTATTTTGCGATGGCGGCGATTCCTCCGCACACCGTTCGCGCCTTTCGCTTCGTCGATCGGGAGAAGTATGTCTCGATGGCCGTGGCGCTCGACCAGGCAGCCCCCTACCGCATTTATGCCGGCCCGAAGGATCTCGAGACGCTCAGCACCATCAGCGACTCGCTCCGTTTGCAGGACCGGGGCAAAGGGTTGGAAGACATTGTCAGCTATGGTTGGCTCAACTTTGTCTCCTTTCTGATCAAGCCGATTGCGCAGTTCATGCTTCTCTCCTTGCGGGAGATCAACAAGCTGACGAACAATTTCGGCTGGTCGATCGTTCTCTTGACGATCATTCTCAACATGTTCTTCTTCCCCTTGCGCTGGAAGAGTTCGGTCACCATGCGCCGTGCCGCGGCGATGCAGCCGAAGATGAAGGATCTGCAAGACCGAATGAAGAAGCTGGAGAAGAACGATCCGCGGATGCTCGAGCTCCAGAAAGAGCAGATTGCCCTGATGAAAGAGGGCAATCCGGTGATGGGGTGCCTCCCCTTGCTGCTGCAGATGCCCTTTTTCATGGCGGTCTTCGCGATCCTGACCGTCTCGATCGAAGTACGGAATGCGCCCTTCGTTGCTTGGTTGACCGATCTCTCCTCACCGGACCCCTATTGGGTTCTGCCGATCACGATGTGTGTCACCATGATCGCCCAACAGGCGCTGACGCCGACCACGGCCGATCCAATCCAGAAGCGGATCGGCTACGTCATGCCACTCGTCTTTACTTGGTTTTTGAAAGCGGCACCGGCCGGATTGGTTCTCTACTGGATGGTCAGCAACCTCGTTGGCGTCGCGCAACAGTTCGTCATCAATCGGCTCAACCCACCTCCCCCGACCGCGCCGGCCCCCAAGGAAGAGGCGGGTAAGGGGGGGAGCTCGAAGGGCAAGGCCAAAGGGAAGTCATAGCCAGTTGCCAGTTCGAGGTGGGAAAGAGCGGGATGAGGAGGGATTGATCAATGGGAGAAACGATAGAGATGACCGAACTGACCCCACGGGTGGGAGACTTCGTCCGAGAGTTGATCGACAGATCTTCATTGGACCTCCGGGCGCAGATCGAGTCCCCGGAGGAGGGGACGGTCCTCGTCACTTTCGATGGTCTTGACCTGGGCCTTCTGCTTGGGCATAACGCCGAGCTGCTCGATGCTCTTCAGTATGTCACCCGCCGGGCATTTGCCGAGGCGGTGGCCGCCGGGCTGCAGATCGATTTTGATGCGTCGGGGTATCGGGATGCACGTCGCAAAGAGTTGGAGTTGATGGCGCAGAAGGCCGCTGACCGGGTTCGGACCAGCCGTATCCCCTTCTTCTTCGATCCGATGAACGCACAGGATCGGCGGATCATTCACACCATTCTGGTGGACGTGCCGGGGATCCGGACAGAGAGCGAGGGAGATGGTCCCTTGCGCCGTGTCAAAGTGTTGCCCGGCTAGTGTTTAGTCTTGTTTGGATCGTCGGCGCCGAAGACCCGCTTCTTCCCGGCCTTTCGGCGGGGAACCGGTCGGGGCGTAACGAGACGGCTCGGGGGAGGAAAAGAGGAGGATGCGGCGTCCCTTCTCTCGGATCCCCTGGGCCGTTTCTGGTATCGGGCAGGTGAGACGATGATGACGAGAGAGGCGACAATTGCGGCGATCGCGACGCCCCCGGGAAGAGGGGGAATCGGGGTCATCCGACTGAGCGGCCCTTCCTCCCTTGCCCTGATCGAATCGATGCTGGAGCCCCGGTCGCGCGGAGGATGGGAGCCCAATCGGGCGAGCCTCTGTCTCCTCCTCGACCCGGAGTCAGCCCAACTGATCGATGAGGCGATCGTCACCTGGTTTCGCGCCCCGCACTCCTTCACCGGCGAGGAGGTGGTCGAGATCTCCTGCCACGGGAGCCCGGTCGTCCTGGGACAGGTCCTTCGCCTTTTGACGGCGGCGGGGGCTCAACTGGCCGAACCCGGTGAGTTCACTCTGCGTGCGTTTCTCAATCGTCGGCTCGACCTGACCCAAGCCGAGGCGATTCACGACCTGATCCAAGCCCAGACCAGCCACCAAGCGCGCGTCGCTGCGCGGCAGGTGCGGGGAGAGCTCTCCCGACAGTTGCAGCCGCTCCGCGCGCAACTAATCGAGCTGATTGTCCATCTCGAGTCATCGGTCGAGTTTGTTGAAGATGACCTCGACCCCCTCGATTTGGCGCGCTTCCACGATCTGCTGCGACAACAGATCGCCACCCTCGAGCGACTCACCGCGACGTACCGTTCCGGAAGG
Source organism: Blastocatellia bacterium (assembly GCA_049454155.1). Lineage (GTDB taxonomy): Bacteria > Acidobacteriota > Blastocatellia > RBC074 > RBC074 > CAIOZW01. The sequence goes on along the minus strand of JBMUAP010000018.1, from coordinate 11,012 downwards.
GTTCTGCGACTTGGCGCCCGAATGGCCCTGGTTGGTCTGCCTAATGTCGGTAAGTCCAGTCTTTTCAATGTTTTACTAGGTCAAGACCGGGCGATCGTCACCTCTCTCCCCGGGACGACGCGCGACCTTCTTCAGGAACCCCTCTCGATCGGGGGAGTCCCTGTACAGTTGGTCGATACGGCTGGCATTCGCTCAACGGAGGATCCGATCGAGCAGATCGGGGTCGAGCGAACCCACAGCGCCATCGTCGAAGCCGACTTTGTTGTCGCAGTGATCGAGGCTACCTCGACCCTTCCGGCGGAGGAGGTGGCTCTCCTTGAAGAGGCCTCTCCGGCCCTCTACTTGATCAATAAGTCCGATCTCGGCTCTTTTCATTCGTGGGACCGACTCAAGGCTCTGGCTGGTGAGAGACCTGTTCTCGAGGTCTCTGCCCAGACGGGCCAAGGAATGGATGCTCTCCGCCAAGCTCTTCAAGAGATTCTCCTGCCCCACGGAGCCATTGAAACGGAGAACGGCTTGGTGACCAATGAGCGCCACTACCTTGCTCTCCGTGAGACCCTCGACTGTCTCGATCGCGCTTGCCAGGTCATGGAGGCCGGACTGACCGAAGAGGTTCTCCTCGATCCCCTCCATCTTGCCTTGCGTAACCTGGGCTTGATCACGGGAGAGACGCTGATCGATGACCTTCTCAACCAGATCTTCGCCACCTTCTGCATCGGGAAGTGAGAGGAATACGATGTCATACGCCAACAAAACCTTCGATGAGCAGTTCGATGTTCTCGTCATTGGCGCGGGCCACGCCGGCTGTGAAGCGGCGCACGCCGCGGCGACGATCAGGGCCAAGACCGCGGTCGTCACCTTCAACCTCGACCTTGTCGCGCAGATGTCCTGCAATCCCGCCATCGGTGGGATCGCCAAGGGCCATCTCGTTCGTGAGCTGGACGCCATCGGTGGCCTGATGGGGCGTGTCATCGACCAGACAGGCATCCAATTCCGCCTGCTCAATCGCAGTCGTGGTCCCGCCGTCCAGGCGCCACGCGCCCAGGCCGATCGTTCCCTCTATCGCCAGCAGATGCGCCGCGAACTCGAGGCCATTCCCAACCTCCATCTTCGCCAAGGCGAGGTGGTCGAACTTCTCGTCGCTGGGGAGAGAGTCGTCGGAGTCGAACTGATGGATGGCCGCCGCCTTCGTGCCGAGGCGGTCGTCGTGACGACCGGGACATTTCTCAATGGCCTGATTCACATTGGCGAACGTCGCTACTCCGCTGGGCGCTCCGGCGAGCTTCCGTCGATCCATCTCGCCGAGAACCTGCGCGCTCTCGGATTCCGCATGGGGCGGCTCAAGACGGGGACTCCTCCCCGGCTCGACCGCCGCTCGATCGACCTCCGCCGCTTCGAGGAACAGCCTGGAGATCTCGCCCCCGTCCCCTTCTCCTTCTCGACCCGCTCGATCGATCGCCCGCAGATCTCCTGCTATATCGGCTATACCACGGAGCAGGTCCACCGTACCATTCGCGACAACCTCGCCCGCTCTCCCCTCTACAGTGGGCAGATCCAGGGCATCGGACCGCGTTACTGCCCCTCGATCGAGGACAAGGTCGTCAAATTTCCCGAGAAGGAACGCCACCAACTCTTTCTGGAACCTGAGGGGTACGAGACCGTCGAGACCTACCTCAATGGCTTCTCGACCAGCCTCCCTGCGGACCTCCAACGGGAGCTGGTCCACCAGATCCCTGGTCTGGAAGAGGCGGTCATGCTCCGACCCGGCTATGCGATCGAGTACGATATGGTCGACCCGACTGAGCTCTGGCCGTCGCTCGAGACCAAGCGAATCCAGGGGCTTTTCCATGCCGGCCAGGTCAATGGCACCACTGGATACGAAGAGGCTGCCGCGCAAGGAATCGTCGCCGGCATTAACGCCTGTCGCTATGTCCACCGCCAGGATCCGATCGTCCTCGGCCGCGACGCCTCCTACCTCGCCATTCTCATCGATGATCTTGTCACCCAAGGGGTCGATGAACCCTACCGCATGTTCACCTCCCGGGCCGAGCATCGACTGCGCCTGCGGATCGACAATGCCGATCAGCGCCTTACCCAGCTTGGCCATGATCTGGGAATGCTTCAAGGGGAGCGTTACCAGCAGTTTCTCGCCAAGGAGGCCCGCAAGGAGCGGCTCCGCGACCATTTTCGACGCGCGACCATCAGTTCACGGAGTGAGGGGTACGAAGACTTTCGCCAAGAGACTGGCGTCCAGCTCCAGGAGCCGGTCTCATTGGCCCAGCTCGCCAAGCGACCCGAACTGACCCCGGAGCAGCTCGCCAGTCTCCTCCCCTCATTCCTTCGGGAGGAGACCCTTCCAGAGGAGCTGGCGACGATCGTCACAGACATTAAGTACGAGGGATATCTCAGCGCTCACGAGAGCCTCAACGCGCGCTTGGCCCGGGCCTCGAACCGGGCGATCCCCCAGCAGCTCGAGTACGCTCAGCTCCCTGGCCTCTCTCGCGAGATGGTTGAGCGGTTGACCCGGGTCCGCCCGCAGACCATTGCCCAGGCGATGCGCATTCCCGGTATCACCCCAGCCGCAATCAGCCTCTTGACTGTCCACGTCGAGTTGATGGCTCGTCAATCTGCCTGAATTCATCCGATTGACCATGAAAGACTCTGTCGCCGTCCTCGCGCGGCTTCTCCAGACCGCGGATCCGCCCTGGCCAGACCTGACCCACCAGCAGGTCCTTGCCTACTACCAGTTGGTCCTCAAATGGAATCCCCGCCTCCATCTGACGACCTTGACCAGTCCTGATGACTTCTTTGAGCGCCACCTCCGCGAAGCCCTCTTGGCAGCACACTTCCTCCTCCCGCGGGTTACCTCCCTCTGGGATTTGGGTTCTGGCCTTGGTGTTCCTGGGATTCCTCTCTCGCTGCTCCATCCAGACCTCGAAGTCATCCTGGTCGAGGCCAGCGCCAACAAGGCCATCTTTCTCGAAACCGTCATCGACGAGCTGGGTTTGACCCGAACCCGGGTCGTCTGCCGGCGCTTCCAGGAACTCCCCCCGTTGCCCTCCAGATCTGCCGTTACTGTCCGGGCGATTGAAAAGATGGAATCGATCCTTCCTGAGATTCTCCATTTTGGAAAGAAGGCTGAACAGATCCTCTTCTTCTGCTCCATCTCCTTCGCCGCCAAGCTCGACATGCCCCTCCTCCACCCCATTCCTGGCTCGTACGACCGATGGATCGCTGAGCTTTGATGTTCCACGTGAAACAGATATTGACCGATTGCGTCCCTGTTCCACGTGAAACATTCGAGGGCGTGGTCAAATTCTGATGGGTGATCTGTTGCGGGATGGCGGTGCTGTGGTACTGTTTCGGAGGCTTGATAAGACCTCTTCGAGAGAGATGTGTTATGGGAAAAATTATCGCGATCAGCAATCAGAAGGGCGGGGTTGGCAAGACAACGACCGCGATCAATCTCTCCGCCTCGCTGGCCATCGCCGAGGTGCCGACCCTGCTGGTCGACATGGATCCCCAGGCCAACTCGACAAGCGGAATTGGCGTCAAGAAGGGCTCCTTCCGTCGCAGCATCTACCACTCGATGGTCATGAACGAACCCCTCGAGAACATTCTGCAGCCGACGGAACTGGAGCACCTCAAGCTCGCCCCTGCTGATCGGAATTTAGCTGGTGCCGAGGTCGAGCTGGTCGAGGTCGAGAAGCGTGAGTTTTTTCTCAAGCGGGTCATCGAATCGCAGAAAGAAAAATACGACTATATCATTGTCGACTGTCCGCCGAGTCTGGGGCTCTTGACTCTCAACGCTTTGACGGCGGCCGATTCGGTCCTGGTCCCGATTCAATGCGAGTACTTTGCCCTGGAAGGGGTGACAGATCTCTGGGATACCCTCGTGCGGATCCGGCGAGGACTCAACCCCTCCCTCTCGATCGAGGGATTCCTCTTGACGATGTACGATGAGCGGACCAACCTCTCCAATCAGGTGATGGCCGATCTGCGCGACTTTCTGGGCCAGCAGGTCTTCGAGACGGTCGTCCCACGCAACATCAAGTTGGCCGAGGCCCCGAGTTATGGAAAACCGATTATCCTCTACGATATCAAATCACGTGGAGCGGAGAGCTACATGAATCTGGCGAAAGAGGTGATGGAGAATGACAAGAAAGGCGCTTGGACGGGGGCTTAGTGCGCTGCTCTCGGATGGAATGGGGCAGAGCGACGAACTGAAAGAGATCGACATCGAGTTGATCGAGCCCAATCCAGAGCAGCCGCGGACCTTCTTTGACGAGAGCAAGTTGGAGGAGCTGGCGCAATCGATCCGTGCGAACGGGCTGGTCCAGCCGTTGTTGGTCCGGAAGGTTCCGGGCGGACGCTTTCAGTTGGTGGCCGGCGAGCGGCGCTGGCGGGCCTCGCAGCGGGCAGGGCTACATAAAGTCACGGCAGTCGTCCGCGACATCAGCAACGAACAGCTGCTCCCGCTGGCCTTGATCGAGAACATTCAGCGACAGGAGCTCAATCCGATCGAGGAGGCGCTCGCCTATCAACGGTTGATCGAAGAGTACGGTTTGACGCAGGAGGAGTTGGCGCGACAGGTCGGAAAGGATCGTTCCTCGATTGCCAACATGCTGCGCCTGCTCCGCTTGCCGGAGGAGATCCAGCAGTTGCTCGTCGAGGGGCGGCTGACGATGGGGCACGCCCGGGCACTGCTCGCCCTCGAGACTGCGGGGGAACAGCGCGCGCTGGCGCAGGAGATTCTCGACCACCAGTGGTCGGTGCGCGAGACGGAGCGGGCGGTCAAGCGGGGGGAGCACCCACGAAGGGATCGGGCCAACTCGACTCCCCCCCAGAATGATGCTAACATCCGCGCCGCGGAATTGAAGCTGAAGCGGTTTCTCGGGACCCAGGTGCGGATCCACCTGCAACCACAGAGCGGTCCGCCCGGGTCGACACAGTCCGGGAAGCTCGAGATCGAGTTCAGTTCGATGAGTGAGCTGGACCGTCTCTATTCGCTCATTCTCCGGAAGTCTGAGGCAGAATCCGGTGCAGCAGGGTGAGCAATGTCACCGTCGGCATCCTCTTCGTGGGTGAAGATCTGGGATGAACCGCCGGGATGAAAGAATCGTTGCCCTGTAGGCCCTTCCGGGAGGTGGCAGATGCCCCTTTTGCGGAATGGGCAAGACAGAATCAAGAAGAGGAGGCGAGGGAAGGGTATGAAGTTTGGCAGTGGGAAGACGGCAACGTATATGAGCGGGAGCTCGAGTGATTCCGCGACCGATCTGCGCAGTTTTCTGGGCGAAGGAACAGACATCAGCGGAGAGGTCAAGTTCACGGAGATCATGCGGGTCGATGCGCTGATCAGCGGGACGATCCTCTCCGACCATGGAAGTCTGCTGGTGATGGAACGCGGACGGATCAAGGCGACAATCAAGTCCGGGACGGTCGAGGTCAGTGGGATCGTCGAGGGGACGATCACGGCGAAGACGAGCGTGCGGATCCACCCGACCGGTCGGGTCTATGGCGACATCTTTACGCCGACCTTGATCATCGAGCAGGGTGCCCTCTTTGATGGAAAGTGCCATATGGTCGATGGCAAGGAGAAGAGCCCGGTCGAGGCCGGGACACCTGTCAGCAGCAAGGGAGCAAAATCGGTAGATTAGGGGAGGATTGAGACAAATTCTCCGCAGGAACGGATCGGCAACGAGGCGAGGACCGGGATCGAGAGTCCCAGTCCTCGTCTCGTTTATTTTTTTAAATAGTTGATTTTATTATAGTTGCTGTTGCGTGCTCGTTTCAGGGGAAGGCTGTGCCAGGACAAGGGGCCTAGCAGGGTCGCAACTCAGCAAGGTCGAATGGCGGGATCTCCGACGGACAGAAATGTGTCATGGACGTTTGGCGGTCTTTCTACAGACGACGGTTCGACCATTGGACGGCCGCCTGCAGGAGGTCGTTGGTTCGCAGGGTGAGCAGTTCGCGATCGCGCATGACGATCTGGCCGTCGATGATCACCGTCCGGACATTGGCGGGGGAGGCGGCATAGACGAGCGTCGAGGAGGGGTCGGGGTGTGGGGTGGTCGCGCAGTGATCGAGGTCGATCAGTTGCAGGTCGGCCCGTTTGCCGATCTCGATCGAGCCGATCTCGTGGTCAAGGCCGAGGGCACGGGCACCCCCGATCGTCGCCATCCGGATCAGCTCCCGTGCAGGGAGGGCAGATGGACCGTGGAGGGGTTTCGGCAGGAGGGCCGCGGTCCGCATCTCCGTGAACATGTCGAGACGGTTGTTGCAAGGAGCGCCATCAGCGCCGAGGGTGACATTGATTCCGGCTGCCCGCAGGGTGACGATATCGGCGATGCCCGAGCCGAGCTTGAGGTTGGACGAGGGGCAGTGGGCGACGTGAGTCCCGGTCTGACGGAGGATCTGCCGCTCGTCTTCGTCGAGGTGAACGCAGTGGGCGAGAACGACATCCGGACCGGTCAGATGGAGAGAGTCGAGGTAGGAAAGGTTGCGCAGGCCGGTTCGGGCCTCGACCATGGCGATCTCGTCCCGGTTCTCCGAGGCGTGGGTGTGGATCAGCACGCCTCGTTGGCGGGCGAGTTCGGCCGTCTGCCTGAGCAGTTCCCGTGTACAGCTTAGCGCGAAACGGGGAGCCAGACAGGCTTGGATTCGTCCGTTCTCCCGCCCGTGCCAACGGTCGATCAGGCTCGTCGCCTCGGCAAGAGCCGCTGACGTCTCCTGGTAGAGCCCGTCGGGCGTCTCCGTCTTCTCATCCATCAGACACTTGCCGATGATGGCGCGGAATCCCGTTTCCGCCACGGCGGCGAAGACGACCTCGGTGTGATGAACCGTCTCCATGGTCAGAGCGGTGGTCGTGCCACCGGCAATCAATTCGGCGATCGAGAGCCGTGCCGAGAGGTCAAGGCTCTCCGGCGTATGGGCCGCCTCGAGGGGCCAGATCCGCTCGCGCAGCCAGTCGATGAGGGCCAGATCGTCCGCCGCTCCGCGGAAGAGGGTTTGGCAAAAATGGACGTGTGTCTGGATAAAACCGGGGAGGAGAAATTGGCCTCGCCCATCGATCGTCTCGCCTTGGAAGGGAAGAGCGGAACCAGCGTGCGGCGTGATCGCGGCGATGCGCCCGTCTTCGATCCGCACATCGGCGTCGAGGACACGGTCCTGCGGGTCACAGGTGAGGAGGCGTGCTCCTTGAATGAGGATCTTCTTTGCCGCCAAGGCCTCTCCCAAGTCCTTTCTAAGACGCTTACGGAAGGAGCCGCGTCGGGGCTGGGAAATGGGCACCGACCCGGTAGACCGGATAGATCGCCTTCTTCTCCAGCCAAGGATCGAGAAAGTTCCAGCGGACATAGCCGTTGTCGCTCTCTGGCTCTAGCAGGTAAGCAATCAGGGCGTGGAGCGGATGTGCCGTTCGGATCAGCAGGGAACCGGCCGGGAAGGCGCGGCTTCCGCTCTGAAATTTGCCCTCCAACCGCACTTCGCGATGCCCTTGAAAGACACGAGCCGCCTTGTTGACCCGCTCGATGAGAAACGAGTCGACCTTGACCTCAGCCTCTTCGGTGAGGGTCTCGACGGGAATCCCGTGTTGGCGAAGGTTGGGCAGGAGCTTCGTCGCGACCTCTCCGGCAGGGATGAGGTAGGCGTTGGGGGCCTCGACGGTTCGCGTCGCGGTGAAGGTCCCATAGTCAGGCATGAGCATTGGGGTCGCCTTCTCCTCGACCATCAACCGCATCTCCCGCCCGGTTTTGGGATGGCGCTCCTTGCGAATCTACCCAACCAGGATTGGAACCGGTTTGGGCAGCGCGGTGAGGGCAAAGTCGACCCCGAGCGGGCGCTTCTTGCCAGAGGTCGCGTCGAGGTCTACCTGTCGGATGAGGTCGACGATGGCGGCCCCTTCGCCGGCGACATAGTGCAGAATCTCCTCGACGAAGGCCTCTGTGACGGCGACCCGCCCGCGGAAGGAGAGGTAACTGTAGGCCTCCGAGAGGATCGTCAACCGATTGCGGAGCCCGACATAGTTGTTCCCGAACATTGGACGATGATCGAAGGTCCGCCAGATGCGTGTCTCTGGGCGGTCATCTGGGAGGGCCGCCTTGCCAGTTCGCTGCAACTCGAAGGTCTCGGACTCTCGATCCATCCGCTCCCGGGTGGCAAAGTTGCCGTAGTAGTAGCTGCGAAACTGGTGCCGTTTGAGCAGGGCTTTCCCGATCGCGGGGAGCATCCGCTTCCGCTCGAAGCCGATCAGGCGCGAGTCGGCATTGGGGTTGAGGCTCGGTGAGTAGGTCAGGTGGTAGCCGTGGTAGGAGCCGTTCGAGGTGTGCAGGTCGACGGTCAGGTGCGGATCCCAGCGATGGAAGAGCCCAACGAGTGCGCGCGCCTCGACCGACTCCAACTTCATGTAGTCCCGGTTGAGATCCAACCCCTGCCCATTCTCCCGTGTGCCAACGCCTCCCAAGGGGCCATTCTGCGCTGTCCGGTGCTCGGCGTCGATCCGTTCATTGCCGTCGGCGTTGTAGATCGGCGCAACCAGCAGCACCATCGAACGGAGCAGGGGTCGCAAGTCGCCGACGGTCAAACGCCGCATCAAGTGGAGCATCGCCTCCTTGCCCTCGACCTCCCCCGCGTGGATGTTGGCCATGACGAAGACGATCGGCTTTCCCGAACGATGCGCCTGCGCCGGATCGCTCACTGGAGGATCCGCCAGAATCATCAACGGGAGCGGCCGCCCCTCCTCGCTGCTCCCAAAATGCTCGAGGCGAACCCCTGGCGCGAGACGCTGCAGGGCACCAAGAAATCGGACGACATCTTCATACCGGCTGGTCTCTTCGTAGCCGCTCGCCTCGGCCCTTGACTGCAGGGCGGGGTCGGAACTCGTTCGCTTGGGCAAGGACTCCTCCCTCCAATGGCTCAGTGGTCCAACGGTCAAACATAACAACGTCAGGGTCAGGATCGACAAATCGGCTTCTCCTGGAGATTGCTTCGTCTACGCGCGGGAAATGGGTTGAATGGGCTAGACTGCGATTCCGTCAATGAAGCTCCATCCGATCAAGCCGACCAAGAAGATCCAGCCGAGCAGGAAGAGGATCATCAATGCCGTCAGGATCGCTCCCAGATAGAAGCCCACTTTGGCGAAGCCCTGCCCGGCGAGCGGGGCCCGCCCCTCGCGGATTGCTCTCAATTCGAGCCAACCAAGAATCAACCCCGGGACGGCGGTTACCGGGCCACACCCGACGAACCCAAGTATGCTCAGGACCATGGCGAGGATCGAGCGATTGCTGGCGGGAGCCAGCGGGCCGACTCCTCCTGGAGCGCCTGTCCCTCCATCGCGAATGGCCGTTTGTCCGGCGTACTGACTGGGGTAGGGTTCGTAGTCGCCGGCTCTCCCAGGATTGGGATCCGGCGCTGGAGGCCACGGCTCGCCGCCGACCGGATCGGTGCGGCGCGGTCGGCCAGGGTCAGTCGGACGTCGGCGCACCAGCAAGGCTTGGCACTGCCAGCATCTCTCCAGGTCATCATTATTTTTGCTGCCACATTGTGTACAGAACATTGCGACCTATCCGTTTCCGGCGCGGGCTCCCACTGGCCATCACTGGCGCCGCCACCCGGCGAGCAGCCGTTCGACCTGACCCTGCAAGAGCGACATCCCTCCAATGTACCCATACCCCACCAGGAAGATCATCAGGAAGGGAATCGTTGCATAGATCTCCGACCGAAAGGCATAGTAGACGGCAAAGACGAAGTAGCCGGCAAAGCTGAGTTCAAGGAAGGGCAGCCAGCCCTTCCTCCGGCGGTACTTCCGCGCCACCTGCAACCAACTGTCGCCCTGGCTGACCACCTTGTACTTGGGGGTCCGGACGAAACTCGATTGAATCCCGAAGAGCGCCTCGAGGACGGCACGCGTGTTCGAGAAGACCATGCCGATGCCCACCGACATCGCCAGGGGAATCATCCACAATCGCCACTTCTCGTGCGGGTAGCGATAGAGGATCGCCGTCGCATAGAAACTGACGACCGAGAGCGTCGCGAAGAGCATGAGCGGCACATCGAAGACCAGCATGTGGAAGAAGCCCTGGTTGAAGCGGACGATCAACACCGGCACGTGCAGCAGGCTGAGGACGATCATCAACATCGCTGCGCAATTCCCGAAGAGGCGGAAGAAGAGCTCGACCTTCTGCTGTCGGGAGAGGGTCGGATGATGCCAGATGCGCGGCATCAGTTTCAGCCCGACCTGCACCAGCCCCTTGGCCCAGCGGCGTTGTTGCGCCTTGAAGGCGTTGATCTCGACGGGCAGCTCGGCCGGCACCTCCTCGTCGAGCAGGTAGATGAACTTCCAGCCCATCAACTGCGCCCGGAAACTGAGGTCCGTGTCCTCGGTCAAGGTGTCGTGCTGCCACCCACCACTCCACTCGATCGCTTGCCGACGCCACATCCCCGCCGTGCCGTTGAAGTTGAAGAAGGCACCGGTCCGGTTGCGCGACGCCTGCTCGACGATGAAATGGCCATCGAGGAAGACCTCCTGCAATCGCGTCAAGAGCGAGTAGTTGGCGTTGAGGTGGCCCCACCTCATCTGCACCATCCCGACCTGGTCGTCGGTGAAGTAGTCGACCATCCGCCGCAGGCAGTCCGGATTGGGGAGGAAGTCGGCGTCGAAGACGGCCACCAGCGATCCCTTCGCCATCTTCATCCCGTTCTCGAGCGCCCCGGCTTTGAACCCCGTCCGGTCAGACCGGTGGATGTAGTGAATGTCGAAGCCCTGCTCCCGGTACTGTGCGACGACCCCCTCGGCGATCTTGACCGTCTCGTCGGTCGAGTCGTCGAGGACTTGGATCTCCAGCTTCTCTCGCGGATAGTCGATCCGGGTCACCGCTTCCACCAACCGCTCAACGACGTAGAGTTCGTTGAAGAGCGGCAACTGGACCGTCACGACGGGAAGTTCGTGCTCGTCATAGCGGCGGAGGGGGGAGGGCTTGATCCATCTGTACCGCCAGAACTGGTAGACCATCCGC
>JBMUAP010000017.1:12175-15021 GCA_049454155.1 Blastocatellia bacterium | reverse complement strand
TCCCGCTTCCAGAACGCCAATGGGGAGCTCGTTCCGGTCGAAGACCGCCCCTCCGAAGCGGGAGACACCGTCACGATCGATCTTGTCGGGAAGTATCTCGATCCCCCCGAGGAGGAGGACCTCAAGACAGATGGCCTCGAGATCGAACTCGGCGCCGAGGGGGTCCATCTCTCTTTCAATGAGCACCTCACCGGAGTTCGTCCCGGGGAGGTTCGCACCTTTGAAGTGCACTACCCAGAAGATTTCAGCTCCCCCGGGCTGGCCGGAAAGAAGATTGCCTTTACCGCCAATGTCAGTGCGGTCCGCCGCAACGAACTCCCCACGCCTGAGGAGTTGGTCGAGTTGGTTCGTCCAGGCCTGACCGTTGACGAGTTTCGGGCGGAGATCCGCCGCAACCTGGAGACCCATCAGGCGGAGAGGGCGGATCGGAAAGTCAAGGAAGAACTCCTCACCAGCCTTCTCCAAAACCTCACCTTTGAGATGCCGGAAAAGCTGATCCAGGGACAGAAGGAGATGCGCAGCAGGCAGTACCTCCAGCAGCTCTTCTCCAGCGGACTCGCCATGGAGCAGCTACGCCAGATCGACTTGGCGGGGGAGATGGCCAAACTCAGCTTCATGGCTGAACGGGAGCTGCGTGCCGCGCTCGTCATGAACCGGATTGCGGAAGCGGAGAAGATCTCTCTCACCGAGGAGGATCTCGACGCCGAGATCGAGCGACGTGCCGAGGCCGCCAACACCTCGCCGGAGGCTCTGATTGCCCGCTTGACAAAGGAAGACCGCCTTTCTACCATCGAAGACGGTCTCATTTATGAAAAGACTCTGCAATTCCTGCTCGATCAGGCGCAGGTCACGAATCTGACAGTCACGGAGGAAGAGGCCCAACGGCTCGAGGCCGAGGCTGACCAGGAGCTGACGGCCAAAGCGGCCCGCTATCTGCCTCCGACAGCGATCAAGCCCGTCACGGAGGAGGGCTCGGAGACTTCTGCCAGCGGCGACTCCGGCGAGACAGTCCCATCGTCCCCCGAAGGTTCCTCCGCTGACGAGACCACAGGCGAGACGGCAGAGTGAGTCTTGACACCTCCGTTCAGTCTCCTTCAAGTCACCGGCAGCAACCGTTCAGGCTACGTTAAGTACAGTTGTAACCTTATGATCAATCCTCAATCGCATCTCGTTCCGATGGTCGTCGAGCAGACTGCGCGTGGCGAACGCGCTTTCGACATCTACTCGCGACTGCTCAAGGACAACATCATCTTTATCGGCACACCGATCGACGACACGGTCGCCAATCTGGTCGTTGCCCAGATGCTCTTCCTCGAATCGGAAGATCCAGACCGGGAGATCTCCCTCTACATCAACTCTCCCGGCGGATCGGTCACGGCAGGCATGGCGATCTATGACACGATGCAGTTCGTCCGCTGCCCGGTGACCACCTTCTGCATCGGGCAGTGCGCCTCGATGGCGGCGGTCCTGCTCGCAGCCGGAACCAAAGGACGGCGCTTCGCACTTCCGAATTCGCGGATCCTCATCCACCAGCCCTCCGCCGGGGGCATCTCAGGACAGGCGACCGATATCAAGATTGCCGCCGAAGAGATTCTGCGCTTGCGTGAGCGGCTCAATGAGATCCTCGCCCACCACACGGGCCAATCAATCGAGACGATCGAGCGGGATGTCGAGCGGGATCGGATCATGAGCGCGAGCCAAGCCCGTGAATACGGATTGATCGACCAAGTCATCAAACACCGCGAATAATCGAGTGGGGCCTCTGCCCGCTCTGCTTGGTCTGGAACGCCCCAGCTGCTATTCCGACACTGGAACGCGGGTGTCACCAGAGGTGGCCCCCGCGCTGCTGACCCCCCTTATGAGCGACTATCCCCCACCAGAGGAGACCTTGCCCCCGTCGCGCCGCCGACGAAAGCCTGCGGGAGCTACTTCTGCGCTCCGTTGCTCCTTCTGCCACCTTGGGGAGGGAGAGGTCGCGCGGCTCTTCGAGGGATACGCGGGCTACATCTGCGATGAGTGTGTCGATGTCTGCGTGCAACTGCTCGCCGATTACGAGCAGATGGGCGTCCCTCCACGCAGGTTGGAACGCCCCTGGTACAAGCGCCTCTTTGGGGCAGGTGGAGAGGGAGCGGGCAGTTGCAGTTTCAATCTCCACGACCGGCACAACCCCCAGGGGGAACGGCTCTTTCCTGGAGACGACGCGCGAATCTGCGACAAGTGCCTCCGTGCCTGCGAAGTGCTCAAGTCGACCCTCGTCCTGGGGGGATGAGGTTGCGTGCGATCAACGCAGGCAGGTCGATCGCCTCCCCATCTTGCAGAGCCCCTGCCGCTTGTTTATGATACCTATTCGTGATCGCGCTGCGACAAGCCGGGATGGAGGCTCACTCCGCCCTCATCGGCACTCCGCAACGACCTGGCCCAGCTCACACTCGTCGATGTGACGCCACTTGACGGATTCACGCCCGGAATCCAGGCCCCCCCTAGTATCGTGGGAAGAGGAATATTCTTTTTTATTGAGGTGGAGGACTCCGCGGAATGAGAAGAGGGGATGATACTTTACGCTGCAGCTTCTGCGGCAAAAGCCAGAACGAAGTCAAAAAACTGATCGCCGGACCCACTGTCTACATCTGCAACGAGTGCATCGACATCTGCATTGAGATCATCAGTGACGACGCCCAGCAGGAATCGACCACCAACCGCGCGCCTCTCCCCAGGCCCACCGAGATCAAAACCTTCCTCGATGAATACGTCATCGGCCAGGAAGAGACGAAGAAGAAGCTGGCCGTCGCGGTCTACCAGCACTACAAACGGATCGAGATGCTCAAGCGGTCAGGCGAAGTCGAGAT
>JBMUAP010000017.1:0-12127 GCA_049454155.1 Blastocatellia bacterium | reverse complement strand
ATCCTGCTGATCGGTCCCACCGGAACGGGCAAAACACTCCTCGCCCAGACGCTGGCGAGGATGCTCAAGGTTCCCTTCACGATTGTCGATGCCACCACGCTGACCGAAGCCGGCTACGTCGGCGAGGATGTGGAGAATATCATCCTCAAGCTCCTCCAAGCCGCCAATGGAGATGTCGAACGAGCCCAACAGGGTATCATCTACATCGACGAGATCGACAAGATCTGCCGCAAGGACGAGAACCCGTCGATCACCCGGGATGTCTCCGGCGAAGGGGTACAACAGGCGCTGCTCAAGATTCTGGAGGGCACGGTCGCCAACGTGCCTCCGCAAGGTGGGCGCAAACACCCGCATCAGGAGTTCTTTCTCGTCGACACGACCAATATCCTCTTCATCTGCGGGGGAGCGTTCGTCGGACTCGACAAGGTGATTCAGAAGCGCGTCCGGCAGCAGGGCATGGGATTTCACGCCAACCTCCACTCGATGGGCGCTTCGCGAGGCCCTTCTCTGCTCGAACAGACGCAGCCGGAAGATCTGATTCGCTACGGTCTCATTCCAGAGTTTGTCGGCCGTCTTCCCGTGATGGGGACCCTGCACGAACTGGACGAGACGGCCATGATCGAAATTTTGACCCAACCCAAGAATGCGCTGGCCAAGCAGTATCAACGAACCTTCGAGTGGGATGGAATCAAACTGCGGTTTACGGAAGACGCGCTCCTGGCCATTGCCCGGCAGGCCTGTGAGCGAAAGGTGGGGGCGCGCGGACTGCGCATGATCCTCGAGGAGTTGATGCTCGAAGCGATGTACACCCTGCCTGGGCAGAAGAAGATCAAGGAGTTTCAGGTCACGGCCGAGATGGTGGCCAATCGTCGAGTGGTGTTTCCGCTGGAGAAGGCGGGCTAGTCCCCTCCCCACTGGGCAGGAAGAGACGCAATGATGCAAGAATTTCACGATCGAACCCCGAGCGATGTCGTCGAATATCCCATGGTCCCAATCCGGGACGTGGTCGTCTTCCCACAGACCAAAGCGGCTTTTGTGATCGGGAGACCTGCCTCCGTGCGGGCGCTCGAAGAGGCGCTGGCGGGAGAGCGGATCATCTTTCTGGCGACACAGCACGACGCGACCATTGAGGATCCCAAAGCGGACCAGATCTACCAGGTGGGGACGCTCGCCTACATCGCCAACTCGATGCGCAAGCCGGACGAGACCACGATCAAGGTTCGGGTCGAGGGGCAGGAGCGGGCGCGAATCGTTCGTGTCGAGGACCGGGATGGAGTGGCGATCGCCACGCTGCGGCGAGCTCCCCTCCCGATCGAAGATCCCAAGCGGAGTGCCCCCCTCATCGGGCGACTGACCAGTCTCACCGAGCAGTATCTCAAGCTCGCCCAGGATATCAATCTGGACCAGATTCAGGCAGTGCTCCGCCTGCCCGATCCAGGGCAACTCGTCGACCAACTCGCCGACAAGATGCGGCTGGAGGTGGTCGACAAGCAGGGTCTGCTCGAAATCTACAGCGCTCACGATCGACTCCTCCGCATGATCGAGATTCTCGAGATCGAGATCGACAAGCTCAACATCGACCGGACCATCCAGACCCGGGTCAAGCGGCAGATGGAGAAGCAGCAGCGCGAGTATTACCTCAATGAAAAGATCAAGGCGATCCACAAGGAGCTGGGGCGAAAGGACGAGCGGGCCGAGATCGAGGAGCTGAAGCAGAAGATCGAGGAGGCCGGGATGAGCCCGGAAGCCTACGAGAAGGCGATCGCCGAACTCAAGCGGCTGGAGCAGATGCCCCCGATGTCTGCCGAATCGACCGTCTCGCGCAACTATCTCGACTGGCTCTTGACCGTCCCGTGGAAGGCGTGCAGCGAGGAGATTCGCGACATCCAACACGCCCTTGAGGTCCTCGACGCCGATCACTATGGACTGGAGAAGATCAAAGAGCGAATCCTCGAATACCTGGCCGTGCGGCAACTGATGGAGCAGCCACGAGGCTCGATCCTCTGCTTCGTCGGTCCCCCTGGAGTCGGCAAGACCTCGCTGGGACGCTCGATCGCGCGCGCGACGGGGCGCAAGTTTGTCCGGCTCTCCCTCGGAGGGATCCGCGATGAAGCCGAGATCCGGGGCCATCGGCGCACCTACATTGGCGCACTACCGGGCCAGATCATTCAATTGATGAAGAAGGCGGGAACGATCAACCCGCTCATCCTGCTCGACGAGGTCGACAAGATTGGATCAGACTTCCGCGGAGATCCGTCGGCCGCCCTCCTGGAAGTGCTCGATCCGGAGCAGAACCACACGTTCCACGACCATTACCTGGACGTCGAGTACGACCTCTCGCAAGTGATGTTCATCGCCACTGCCAACGTCCTTCACACCATCCCTGCCCCCCTGCAGGATCGGCTGGAGATCATCCGGCTGGCTGGCTACACTGAACGGGAGAAGAGGGAGATCGCCAAGCGCCACCTCCTCCCCAAGCAGGCGGAAGCCAATGGACTGCGACCCGAGCAGCTCGAGCTGACCGAAGAAGGGCTGGCGATGGTCATTGAGCAGTACACGCGGGAAGCCGGCGTCCGCAACCTCGAACGGGAGATTGGCTCGCTCTGCCGGAAAGTCGCGCGACAGGTGGTGGAAGCACGGAGCACCCAGCCGACTGGCGAAGAAGCCCCGCCCTTCCACCGGGTGCTCGACGGCCAGACCATCGAAGCGATGCTCGGCCCAGCCAAATATCGCCACCTCCGCATCGGAGAGGTCAACGAGATTGGACTTGCCAATGGACTGGCGGTCACGGAAGTGGGAGGCGACGTCCTCCAGATCGAGGCGACCCTCGTCGAAGGCTCCGGACGTCTCACTCTCACCGGCAAACTCGGGGACGTCATGCAGGAGTCTGCCCAAGCCGCCATCACCTATCTTCGCTCCCGCGGGGCCGCGCTGGGAATCCCCGCCGACCTCCACAAGAGCTACGACCTGCACGTGCACGTCCCGGAAGGGGCGATTCCCAAGGACGGCCCGTCGGCGGGCATCTCGATGGCGATCGCCATGGCTTCAGCTCTCACCCAGATCCCGATCCATCGCGAAGTGGCCTTGACCGGAGAGATCACGCTGCGCGGGAAAGTGCTACCGATCGGAGGAGTCAAGGACAAACTGCTCGCGGCGCACCGAGCCGGACTCACCACGATCATCCTGCCCAAGGCCAATGGAAAGGACCTCTCCGAAGTCCCAGCGGATGTGCGGGATCACCTCCAGATCAACCTCGTCGATTCGATGGACGAGGTTCTCGAAGTGGCCCTTGAGCGGCTTCCGACCCCGCGCCCAGACTTGGCGCAGGAGATTCCCCCTCCCTTCTGGGAGGCGGGCGAAAAGACGGCCGGCAAGGGAGGCCCGGGGGGCCACCTTCCGGCGGAGGGTTCGGTCTCCGGATAGGGACCGGAGATGATGAAAGAGACCAAAGCCCAATTTGTTCTTGCCGCAACCGATCCCTCCTCCTTCCCGCGGGATCAACGCGCCGAGGTGGCCTTTCTCGGACGATCGAACGTCGGCAAGTCGAGCCTTCTCAACAGTCTGCTCGGGGTTCGTGGATTGGCCCGAACCAGCTCGACGCCCGGGAGAACACAGTCGATCAACTTCTTTCTCATCGAGCAGTCCTTCTATTTCGTCGACCTCCCCGGCTATGGATATGCCAAGACGTCGAAGGAGAAACGACGCGCCTGGGGGCAACTCATCGAAAGATACCTTGCGGAACGACCGCAGCTTGTGCTATCTATCTTGCTTGTCGATGCGCGGCACGAGCCCACCCTATCCGATCTTCAGATGAAATCCTGGCTACAGCACCACGGGCTTCCTTTCTGGGTAGTCTGTACCAAGGTCGATAAGTTGTCTGCCAACGAACGACGCAAGGCGCAGCAACAGGCTATGGCTACCCTGGGGACAGATCGGGTCATCCCCTACTCGTCGATCACGCGTGAGGGATCGAGTCAAGTCTGGGAAGTGATTCGTTCCAGCGTTGCCCGATCGAGCTGATTCTTTTTCAAGCAGACCGCCTAACCATTCTTGCGCCCTTATCCGCCGGGGGAGAGGAGCGCATTCTTCCGCCTGGATCGCGCAAGGAGAGAGGTCCACCCCCCCGGTACCGACTGACGCAACCCCACCCGTTGCCAACTCGCAGTCGACCCGCTGACTCTGAGGAACGCGCCATGGCCGAAAGAACAAGCAAACGTCCCACTCCAAGCACACACCACACACCATCGATTGAAGATGAGATCCTCGAGTACGAGGAGAATCCCGAAGATTTTCTCGACATTGCCGATCTCAAGGAGATGAACATCTCGCGGCTGACCCAGATCGCCAAGGAACTGGATGTTCCAGGGGCGACGGGGATGCGGAAGCAGGAGCTCATCTTCAAGATTCTGCAGGCACAGACAGAGAAGTCCGGGCTGATCTTCTCGGAGGGAGTCCTCGAGACGCTCCCTGACGGCTTTGGGTTTCTGCGCGCGCCAGAGTACAACTACCTGCCAGGTCCCGACGACATCTACGTCAGCCCCTCTCAAATTCGCAAATTTGACCTCCGAACGGGAGATACCATCTCCGGGCAGATCCGCCCTCCCAAGGAGGGTGAGCGGTACTTTGCCCTGATCAAGGTCGAGGCGATCAATTTCGAGCCACCGGAGATTGCGCGGGACAAGGTCTTCTTTGACAACCTGACCCCCCTCTACCCGAACGAGCAGCTCCGGGCCGAGACCATGTCCGAGAATGTGTCAGGACGGGTCATCGATCTCTTCACCCCGATTGGCAAGGGGCAGCGCGGACTGATCGTCGCGCCGCCGCGAACGGGAAAGACCATGCTGCTGCAGGCGATCGCCAACTCGATCACCGAGAACCATCCCGAAGTGACGCTGATCGTCCTGTTGATCGATGAGCGGCCGGAAGAGGTGACGGACATGCAGCGCTCGGTCAACGGGGAGGTCATCTCCTCGACCTTCGACGAGCCGGCTTCGCGCCACGTCCAAGTCGCCGATATGGTCATTGAGAACGCCAAACGACTGGTCGAGCACAAACGGGACGTCGTCATCCTGCTCGACTCGATCACGCGCCTCGCCCGCGCCCACAACGCCGTCGTCCCCCCTTCCGGCAAGATCCTCTCGGGAGGCGTCGATTCCAACGCGCTGCAACGCCCGAAGCGGTTCTTCGGGGCGGCCCGCAATATTGAAGAGGGGGGAAGCCTGACGATCATCGCCACGGCCCTCGTCGAAACGGGCAGCCGTATGGACGACGTGATCTTCGAGGAGTTCAAGGGAACTGGCAATATGGAGATTCACCTCGACCGGAAGCTGTCAGACAAGCGTGTCTTTCCGGCGATCGATCTCCAGAAGTCCGGCACACGCAAAGAAGAGCTGTTGATCAACAAGAAGGATCTCGATCGGATCTGGGTCCTGCGGCGGGTCCTCAACCCACTCTCTCCGGTGGAGCAGATGGAGCTGGTTCTCGAGCGGCTCGGGAAGAGCAAGAGCAACGCCGAGTTCCTCTCCTCGATGAACCAGTAAGGCTGTCGAGATCCGTCTGGCCAGCTCGAGCCCGTCAGGAGCAGGCCTTGTCAAGCAAGGAGGATCAGGGGAGGGGTTCGAGGACAAGAGCGATGTTTCGCACCTCGTCGTTCTCGATCTCAATCTCCTGTGTGGCAGATTTCCAGCCGGGGGAGCTCGCGGTGATGCGGTAGGTGGCTTTCTCTGCACGCAGGCGGAAGGCAAACTCCCCGCCGTCCCGCGAAATGGTTCGCTGGCGAAACTTTCCTCCTCCGTCGATCCGTTCGAGGGTGACCAAGGCGTTGGGCATGGTGAAGCCAACACCGTGGAGAACGGCGCCCCGAATCACGGCATACGGAGGCTCTTCCCGGGCAAGCTCGATGACCCGGCTCAGTCGGACCGACTCACCGGCCGCGACAGTCACTCGGCGGGTCGTAAAGGTTCGATAACCAGACAGGGAGAAGGAGAGGACATAATCGCCCGGGGGAAGCGACCCGAGCAGAAACTCTCCTCGGGCGTTGCTCTCGGTAGTGCGAGTCACAGGGGGAGAAGAAGGTTCTGCTGTGAGATCCGCGCCGGGTTGGTGCGTGGCCTCGACTTTGACCTTGGCGAGCGACTTTCCTCTCTGCTCGCGGATCCTCCCGCGCAGACTGCCGGTCTCGGCGCTCTGCTGACGATCTTGTCCCCGCGTGAGAACGGAGACGGGAGAGAAGAAGAGCAGTCCAGCCAGCAAGAGCGCCGAGAACGAAAAGGGAGATCGAGCCGAGATGCCTGCCCAACGGCAACGATTGGGAGTTTCCCGCTTCCGTTGCGTCAACATTCTCTCTCCTTTGCCGTGTAGCCGATCACTGGGATATGCCATAATTAACCTCATTTGTGGAACAGGAGATGTCCAACCGATCGTCACGGAGCGTCGCCACAAAGGGCGCCCCAATGCGTTACCAACGGGAAGAGGAGGGACCAACAACCGATGAGAGCTTTACCGGTCGTTCTCGCCTGTCTTCTTCTCATGTTGGGCCTCTCCCGCCCAGCCAACGGGCAGTCAGCGCCCCGCTCAACCCCCTCCCTCACAGTCCGGGTGGAGACCAACATCGTCGCCCTCGATGTGACGGCGATCGATGGTCAGGGCAACTACGTCCGGGATCTCCGCCGCGAGGAGTTTGAACTCTTCGAGAATGGAGTCCGCCGGCCCTTCGATCTTTTTTCGATCAGCAATCAATCGGAACTCTCGCGTCCCCTCGCCGCCGTCATTGCCCTTGACCTTTCGGGAAGCCTCAAGCCAGAGGAGACGGTCACATTGCGCGAGGCCGCACTCAAATTTGTCGAGCTGATGAAGGGCGATTCGGTCTTTGCCGCGCTGACCTTCAACCACGAAGTCAAGATTCGACAACGATTCACCCGGGATGCGGCCAAGCTCGCCAAGGCGCTCGGGAAGGTTGCCCGGTTCGAGGGCTCGACCCGCCTCTACGACGCGATCGATCGTGCGGTGCAGTTGCTCGATCGGGAGGCCCCCCGATTTCATCGCGGAATTCCGATGCGGCGAGCGATCGTCGTCATCAGCGATGGCTTCGACTCAGCGAGTGTGGTTGATCGGCGCGAGATGGTCAAACGGGCAATCGCCGCTGGTATTACGGTCTACTCGATTACGCTCCCCTCATATATGCTCTCTCCCACTCAGCGCGGGGGACGGGTGCTGACGCCGCTCGATGCCACCCGATTGATCCACAACACTGGCGGGAGTGATTTCACCGCTGATACAAGCAATTTCCAGCCGGTCTTCCAGGCCTTGGCCGAGGAGATCCGCTCGAGTTACGCACTCGCCTTCTATGTCGAGCGAACCGACGGCCAGTTCCATCCGCTCTCGGTTCGCACCACCCGGCCCGGCGTGCGCTTGCGGCTCCGCCGCCAAGGGTACCAAGCCCACACGGCCCCTCCAGCCTCCCCGGGAAGACCCCCAGGGCAAGCCCCTCGTCCACCAGGTCAATAGTCGTCCTCGTCGTCCTCATCGGACTCTTCTTCACTGGCGAGATCGAGTTCCACGGGATCGAGTCCAACCACCTCGAGGGTGGCATCGCATTCCTCACAGTTGAGCAGATCCCCCTTGTCGAGATCTTCATCGACGTGGATCTCCATTTCACATTCCGGGCAGATGGCAATCGGCACGAACGTCCTCCCTCCTGATCAAACCATACGTTTCCAGAACACGCGAACAGCATTGACTCGCGCTCTCTTCGCAGCAACGGGAGAATCTACCCAAAATGGATCGGTTTGGCAATCCTCTTCCCTCGTCCGTGCTGCTTCAAATGACTCAAGAAAGACAAAGGAAAAGGGCTGTCAAATGGGGCTTTTGCGCGTCGACCTCACAAAACCCTTATTATTCGGCATCTTTCGGCACTCGGAATCAGAAATTGTTCTTGCGTGAGCTCTACCAGTTACGGTATATTCTCCCCCCGTTGGACACACCATACAGATGCGGAAAGAGGCATCTGGCGCTCTTGGAGAGAGTCGTTCCTTCTCACGCAATGGCAACTGGGTGGACAGGAGCTTTCTGAACGACTGCGCTACCCAAGGAAAGAGGAAGCGCCCGTCGGGAAGGCGGCAGGGTTGACCAGCGGCCCACGCGATGCAGGATGAGCCGTGCGGCGGAGAGAAGGGAGAGAAGACCGATGACACCTCGGAGACGCCCCTCCCCTCATCAAACTTGAATCGATTCATACCGCGAGGGCATGCGGAGATCGCCTGCCCGAGCCAGAGGAGGTACAGGAACATGGCAGCAACAAAAGCGGCAGTCAAACAGATGACGAAGAGCGAATTGGCAGCCCATCTGGCCGAGAAGTTCGAGATGACGAAGAAAGCCGCCAACGAGATTCTCGATGAGTTGGCCTCGGTGGCGACGGTCCAGACGAAGAAGACGGGCGCATTCACGCTGCCGGGGATTGGCAAGCTCTACAAAGCGGCCCGCAAGGCACGCAAGGGGCGCAATCCATCGACCGGCCAAGAGATCAAAATTCCAGCCAAGACGGTTGTCAAATTCCGGGTCAGCAAGGCCTGCAAGGAAGCGGTTGTTCCACCGAAGAAGAAGTAACGATCGGGAAGGAGCCCGCGACGAATGGAATGATCAGTCCTCCGGTGAGGAGTGCTGATGAAGGCCTGACGAGAGGTAGCAAGAAGAGGCGAGGGGGAGCGATCGAGTTCCACTTCGCCTTTTCTCTTTGGAGGCAGGGGGAAGTGGGATGGAGGAGAACTGGAGAAGGGGACTGCTCAGCGACTCGGAGGAGGACAACCAACTGATCGGCCACTGCCACCCGGCGACATATCGCAACCCAGAACCGTCCGGGAGATACAATCTGGTCGTGATTGGAGCGGGGGCGGCGGGCTTGGTCAGTGCGGGAGGAGCCGGGATGTTTGGTGGGAAGGTGGCCCTGATCGAGCGTGCTTTGCTGGGGGGAGACTGCCTGACGTTCGGATGTGTCCCATCGAAGGCGATCCTGCGGGCGGCGCGAGCGATCTATGACCAACGGAACGGAGAGCGCTTTGGGAGTCGATGGGCGCAGGACCCAATGGTCGATTTTGGAGCCGTGATGCAACGCACGCGACAGGTGCGCGCACGGATCAGCCAGCACGACTCGGTCGAGCGGTTCACCACGACCTATGGAGTCGAAGTTCACCTCGGAGAGGCCCACTTTCTCAATCGCGAGACGATCGAGGTCGGTGGGTACCGGCTGCGGTTTTCTCGCGCCATTGTCGCAACCGGAGGACGCCCGACGATTCCCGCGATTCCCGGCTTGGAGGCGGCGGGCTACGAGACCAATGAAACGATCTTCGGCCGCACAACACTCCCCGGCCAGCTGGTGGTCCTCGGAGCAGGACCAGTTGGCTGTGAACTTGCCCAGGCATTCCGACGGTTCGGCAGCCAAGTCGCCCTGATCGATCCAGAGCCGCAGATCCTTCCCCGCGAAGATCGGGAGATCAGCCAAATTCTTGCAGATCAACTCCACCGGGAAGGAGTCAGCCTCCATCTAGGCGTCCGGGCAGATCGAATCGAGCGGACTGCCAAGGGCCAGCGCATCGTCCACCTCACCTCGCAAGCTGACGGCAAGACGGTCGCACTCGAATGCGACACGATTCTCGTGGCCACGGGACGATCCCCCAACCTGGAAGGGCTGGGGTTGGAGCAGGCGGGAATCGCTTTCACCACGGCCGGCATCCAGGTCAACGACTTTCTCCAAACGAGCAACGACCGCGTTTATGCCGCTGGCGATGTCTGTTCAGCGAACAAATTGACCCATGCGGCCGATGCCATGGCGCGGATCGCCATCCGCAACGCCCTCTTTGCCGGGCGTGAGCGGGTCAGCCGACTGCTCATTCCCCGTTGTACCTACACGGATCCTGAGATTGCGCATCTCGGACCGAATACGCAGGAACTCGATGCAGCACAGATCGAGACGCGAACAGAGGATCTATGCCACAATGATCGGGCGCTGCTCGACGGGGAGGAGGAGGGGCGCGTCCGCCTCCACATCCATCGCCGAACGGGAAAGATCGTTGGGGCCTCGATCGCGGCACGCCACGCGGGCGATCTCCTCGCGACGATCGCGGTAGCGATGACCGGGGGGCTTTCGATCAAGAGCCTCGCCAAGACCATCTTCCCCTACCCGACGCAGGCGGAGGCCATCCGGCGCATCGCCGACCAGTACAGCCTGGCGCAGTGGGGACCTCGCCAGCGTCGCCTCCTGCGGCACTGGCTTGCTTGGCAACGTCGTTGAGCCCACTTCCATCTCCAGGAGAATGCCATGGAATCGATCTACTATGTCGTTACATTTCTCTGCCATCGAACTTGCCGTCATTGCTATGACGATCGATTTCGCCCCTACCGGGGGGACGCGCTCCGCTCCGTACTGGAAGAGAGCATCTCGCTGCACCCGCGTATCATCGACCACTTTCCGGAGCAGATGACCTACCTCGATCCAAGCCAGATCGATCCGGTCACGGGGAAGGCCAAGGAAGAGATTGGACGGATCGTCCTGGCAGGCGGCGAAGTCCTCCTGGAGGCGGTGAGAGAGCCGGTCCTCTACGAGGCCCTGGAGCGACTGTTCGCTCGTTAGGCCGGGCGCGTCAAGTTGATCGTCCAGACGACTGGGGATCTGCTGACTGAGCGGATCCTCGATCAACTGTTGGAACGCCACGTCTGGCAGATCTCCGTCTCGGGAATCGACGCCTATCACCAAGGGCTCGAAACAGAAGAAGCGCGGACGCGACAGGTCGAAACCCTGACCCGACTCTTCGAGTCACGTGGGATGAAACTCGATCCTTTGCTGCAGAACCCAACGGAGAGGAGCCGCTCACTCGAAGATCGATCCTTTCATTTCTTTGGCGCGACAGAGGAACGCTGGATCGGGCCACTCTGGCCGAGAGGACGTGCCTGGACGAATGGCCTCTCCAAGGCCACACTGGAGGACAACTTCTGCGCTCGCTGGTCTGGGGCCCACCATTTCCTGCAATACCGCTACAAGGGATCTGAGGTCAGCGTCGAGCCCAACGGGAACGTCTATCCGTGCTGCCTCAAAACAAAGCGACCGATCGGCAATCTCGTCGAGGAGCCGCTGGAGCAGATCCTCGAACGACTGGTCGGCCATCCCGTCTACGAAGCGCTCTCGATGGGCCATCCCGAGCGGATGGGAATTCAGTATGGCTGGTCGATGGAGAAGTTTCTCGAAGCCTCGACCGTCACCCTCCCCGATGGCCGGAAGTACCGCAACTACTGTCTCGGCTGTGACGCTTTCCACGAAGAGGTGCTCGGGACAGAGATTCCGCTGGTCCAGCTGACGGGCCGCCAAAGCTGAGCCCGCACCGGCGAGCTGCACGGCCTCCTCTGGAGGCAGACCGCCCCACCGCAAGGCCCAGAGTCTCTCGTCCACAGACCTGAATGGCTAGCGCGGAGACCACACCGGGGCGGTCAACAATAATCCGATCGAGCATTCGAGGACGACGCCGCCCAGATTCTTCGAAGAAAAGTTCCAATCGACGAGAACAGACCACGATCGACCGATCGCTGCGCCGATCCAGGCCACCCCGACGGTCAGAAACACGCCCTCGGCTTGCGTCACCAGGCAGGATACGCCCATCGCGGTAAAGAGGCCACCATAGGTCGCCCGAATCTCTGATCTGCCATTTGGGCCTGCGGGAGAGAGGCTGGTCAAGGCGGCCGCTTTGGCGGGCGCAAAGAGCCCGAGCAGGCCGAGACCCATCGTGAGAAATGCCCCAAGATTGGCGATGAGGTGGCTTGGATCCACATTCTCTCCAGAAGGCTAGCGAGCCCCGCGCACCGGGGAACGACTGGACCTGACGGCAGCGCCTCTTCCTGGAAGCAGCAAGGAGAAGAGCCCCCCGATCAGAATACAGACCGCAAGAAACCAGAGACCAAAGCTGTAGCTGCCACTTCGCTCGCTGAGCATCCCCACCACTTTGGGCCCCAGATACCCGCCCAGATTTCCCACCGAGTTGATCAACCCAATCGCCGTCGCCGCGGCGGAGGTGGTCAGAAGGGTACTCGGCCAAGTCCAGAAGACGGGGAGATAGGCGTGCACGCCAACCCCGACCAGACAGAG
>JBMUAP010000016.1:0-15129 GCA_049454155.1 Blastocatellia bacterium | reverse complement strand
GGACTCTTTCCTTTCCGGTCTTTACGGTTTGAGACCGAAGAGGGGTTGTCCATATTCGACCGGCTGCCCATTTTCGACATAGACGCGGACGATCGTTCCGCGTGCATCGGCCTGAATTTCATTCATCAGCTTCATCGCCTCGATAATACAGACCGTACGGCCGATGTCGACGACGTCCCCAGGCTGGACAAAGGCCTGGGAGGTTGGGGATGGGGAGCGATAGAAAGTCCCGACAATCGGTGAGGTGATCACGTGGAGTTGCTCTTCTTGTGCCGCAACCGGCGCAGGCGCCGCCGCTGGTTGCGCATTGGCCGCACCACTGCCGCTTGTCGACGTGGTGACTGGATGAGCCATTGGAACAGACACTCCGCCAGAGTCCTCTCTCCCCCCACCCTCGGAACCGCTCCGGGGAGTCCCTTTCTGCAAACGAAGCCTGAATCCCCCTTGCTCCAGTTCAAACTCGTTGAACTGCTTCTCCGAGATGAGCTCAATCAAGTCACGTATCTCCGCGAGGCTGAGATGCTCCCCTCCCGATAGATCCGTTCTCGATTTTTCCGCTGCGCGAGTAGTACCGGTCGTCACCGGCTCTCCCTCGATCGACCTTTCCCGGATTGGCATTCTTCGCCCACTGAAGGGCCGACCGACTTGACGTTCCGTTTTTTTCATATTCTTCCTGGGACGTACTTGTCTCTGAATCCCACGACGCCCCCCTCCCAAAAGAGAGGCCCCAACCACACGAAGCTCCGGAGGTTGAGGCCCATCTTCAAAACCAGCAATGGCGAATCGCTACTTGGCGGGCGATTGCTCACTAATCCAAATTATTTGCGGCTCTCGACCCATCCACCAGCCCTCTTCGACAAACTTCTAGTACCTTCTATTCCTTGCCGACAAACTCGATGATCGCCATCTCTGCACCATCCCCCTTGCGCGGGCCTAGCTTGTAGATGCGCGTATAGCCGCCTGGACGGCTCGCAAAACGCTCGGCCAGTTCACCCGTCAACTTTTGCAGGGCGGCCACGCCAGCGGTCCGCTCCGCAGTGGTGTCGTGCTGCTTACTGTAGGTGCCAGAATTTCCCGGAAAGAAGTAGGTAGCGGCCTGCCGAGTCAAGTGGACTGCCTGCTCAACCGCTCCCTGTTCCCGCAACGAGCGAGCACGTCTTCCGAGGGTGATCGCCTTCTCCGCAAAAGGACGCAGTTCCTTCGCTTTCGGAAGGGTCGTCACAATTCTCTCATGCAGGATCAGTGACGTACAGAGGTTCTTCAGCAACGCCTTCCGGTGCGACGACGTTCTGCCCAGTTTGCGATGTGCGACTAAATGTCTCATACTTTCTCACTCTCTTTCTGATTTGCGATCCGCATCTGGCACTTCTCCGCATTATCGCGACCGGATCGGCAGATGAGCGATCTCCTCATTCTCCGCTCGACTCTTTCATCGCGTGCCGGGCAGCCACCCACCTGTACGCTCGGCGGATCCGCATCTTTCGACACGTTGCCGCTCACCTCATCAACTCGTATCAATCGCTACTCAGACTCTCCTTTGACCAAGTTGCCTTGTTCATCGAAGCGCATTCCGAGGCCCAGTCCCAGCGGTCCCAAGATGTCCTTGATCTCATTGAGCGACTTGCGACCAAAGTTTTTCGTCTTGAGCATTTCAGATTCGGTCTTTTGCACCAAGTCCCGAATCGTCTTGATGTCCGAATTCTTCAGACAATTGTAGGAGCGGACAGAAAGTTCCAACTCCTCGACCGACTTATCGAGGTGATCAGGAGAGATGCTCGTTACCGTCGCGACGACTGCCGGACGTACCGTCTCCTCCTGTTCGCTATGCTCCTCTTCGAAATTGATGAAGATCGCCATATGATCCTTAATCAATTTCGCGGCCAGACCCACGGCGTGTTCAGGAGTAACGCTCCCATTGGTCCACACTTCCAATTGCAGCCGATCGTAATCCGTATCCTGCCCAAGCCTGGCGGCCTCGACAGAGAAGTTGACCTTCTTGACGGGAGTATGAACGGAATCGACTGGAATGTAGCCCACCGGGAGATCTTCATCAAAATTACGATCTGCTGGAACATATCCCCGGCCACGCTTGAGACGCAGCTCAATGTGGAGCGCCCCCCCTTCGCTGACCGTCGCGATATGGACATTCGGATCGAGTACTTCGATATCCGCCTCTTCCTCAATGTCTGCGGACGTCAGGTTGCCAGGCTCCGTTCTCGAGATCCGCAGGGTCTTGACCCCTCCGTCCAACATCTTGAAAGGGATCTGTTTGAGGTTCAGAATGATGTCGGTCGCGTCTTCGACCACCCCAGGGATCGAGGAGAATTCGTGCAAAACACCCTCGATCCGGACGGCAGTGATCGCCGCACCCTCGATCGAAGAGAGCAGGGCTCGCCGCAGACTGTTTCCGATCGTTGTCCCAAATCCACGCTCGAAGGGATGGGCCGAAAACTTCCCATACCGATCCGTAATTACTTCACTCTGCAAACGCTTCGGCTTCTGGAATCCCGTCCACATGGTTGCTTCCACATTCTCTCCCATCGAAACGAACCCGGTCATTTCTTGAGCAAATTGGCTGAGTTTCGACCTCACGGTAGCGGTGGCCACCAGTGAGAAGGTTGCTGGAATGGCAGACACGGCGTTTCCACCCTTGAGCGGAAACGCCGTCTCACCAACTCCCTATCCCAGTCAACTGTTCGTTGATATTCTGATCAATGTCCTCGCGTCGCGGCTGAGCAACGACACGTCCGACCAGTTGGTCAGGGTTGGTAATCTCCAGCCAAACTGGACGACCCCGCCCTCCGGAGGTCTGGAAGGCCCCTTGGATATGCGGATTCTCCAAGCTCTTCCCACGAACGGCCACCTCATCACCAATTTTCACCTGAAAAGAGGGGATATTGACCTTCTGGCCATTGACACTGACGTGCCCGTGGCGGACGAATTGTCGCGCCTGCCGCCGTGACATCGCAAAGCCAAGCCGGAAGATGACATTGTCCAACCGACGCTCGAGCAGTGCGAGCAGGTTCTCACCTGTCACACCTTTTTGGCGGGTGGCCTTCTCAAAGTAGTTGCGGAATTGGGTTTCCAGCAGGTTATAAATCCGCTTGACGCGTTGTTTTTCCCGGAGCTGCTCTCCGTACCCAATCGGCTTTCGCCGGGCATTGGGACCGTGCTGGCCCGGCGGGTTGACACCCCGCTTCTCGATCGGACAGGACGGCTTGAAACACTTCTCCCCTTTGAGATAGAGCTTCTGTCCTTCTCGCCGACACAGGCGACACTGTTTGCCTCGATCTCTAGCCAATCTCTCCTCCTCGGTTGACTTC
This sequence comes from Blastocatellia bacterium, assembly GCA_049454155.1. Taxonomy (GTDB): domain Bacteria; phylum Acidobacteriota; class Blastocatellia; order RBC074; family RBC074; genus CAIOZW01. Next base: position 11,806 of record JBMUAP010000016.1, on the reverse strand, counting down.
GTGAAGTCCGATAGTACTCGCCTTAGACTCGCCGACGCTTGGGGGGGCGGCATCCATTGTGGGGAATCGGGGTCACATCCCGAATCAGTCGCACATCGATTCCTGCGGACTGAATCGCGCGGATTGCGGATTCCCGACCAGAGCCGGGCCCTTTGACCCTCACTTCGCACGAGCGCATCCCAGTATCCCGTGCGATGGCCGCCGCTTTGGCCGATGCCTGTTGAGCGGCAAAAGGAGTTCCCTTCCGGGAACCACGGAAGCCCATCGCCCCTGCGGATGATTGGGAAACCAAATTTCCCTCGACATCCGTGATGCTGATCAATGTATTGTTGAAGGAGGCCTGGATATGGACCACCCCCTGCGGGATGACCTTTCTCTCTTTCTTTTTGAAGACCTTCTTCTTCGCGCTTGCTTGCTGTTTTGCCATAGCTCTTTCCGATCCGTTACCCCGTGAGGTCCGCTTCCTCATCGGGTTTGGCAGGAGCCTTTCTGAACGGTTCCCCTACGCCAACAGTTCAAAATTCACAACCGGTACAATCTGACAGTCCACCTGCGGCACGATCTCCCAGAGAAGAGAGCAGAAAGGGCCCCCCCCTACTTCTTCCCCGGCGCCTTCTTCTTGGCAATCGTTGCTCGGCGTGGCCCCTTGCGCGTACGAGCGTTGGTATGGGTCCTCTGCCCGTTGACAGGCAAACCTCGACGATGGCGCAGACCGCGGTAACAACCGATATCCATCATGCGCTTGATGTCGAGCTGAATCTGCTTCCGAAGATCCCCTTCGACACTTCCCTCCCGATCAATGATGGCGCGGATCCGATTGAGCTCCTCCTCCGAGAGATCCCGGATCTTCTTGTCCATTCCAACGCCGGCCTGGGTCAGAATCGAGGTCGCCCGTGATTTACCAATGCCATAGACATAGGTTAACCCAATCTGCGCACGCTTTTGCGGTGGTAGGTCCACCCCGGCTACACGAGCCATCTCTCACCTCCGTCGTCTCTACTGCTGCCCACCCTTGTAGATCACGATGATCACTGGGTTGGCATTGACTGCGATCTTCTGTCCAATGGCATCCTGCCAGTAATTATCCTTGGCGCTGCTTGTGCTTGGGGTTGACGCAGATTACCCGGACAACCCCGTGCCGGTGGATCAACTTGCAATTGGTGCAGATCTTTTTGACTGATGTTCGAACTTTCATCGGTTTTCCACGATCTCTCCCTCACTTCGTCAGAGCGAGCGAGGGGGGATCTGTCAGGCACCTTACGGCGCTTATTTAAATCGATAGACGATTCTACCCCGAGTCAGATCGTAAGGGGACAGTTCCACAAGTACTTTGTCCCCTGGCAGAATCTTGATGAAGTTTTTCCTCATCCTTCCCGAAATATGGGCGAGGACTTGGTGCTTGTTCTCCAGCTCCACTTTGAACATCGCATTGGGCAAGGTCTCTAGGACCGTCGCCTGCACCTCGATGGCATCTTCTTTCGACATAAAGGACCAATCGTCGCGTGTTTCCGTGTCTAATTTACCTTCTCAGACCGCTGGGTCAATCCCAGATGAAGCCAAAGGGAGGCAGCCAAAATGCGAAACTAACATTATAAATGCCCCAGCTCAATTTGCAAGCAGACCTTCTCACTCGCTTGCAATCGCCATGCCAAATACCGGTCCAGTCAATCCGTCATCAGAGGACGATCTCTTCCTCTTCATCGGCAGTCAGGACACGCGGCCCGTCCTGGGTGACCGCGATGGTATGCTCGAAATGGGAAGAGGGCTTGCCATCACGAGTGACCACCGTCCATCCATCTCCGAGAATCTTGACCTCATGGGTTCCAGCGTTGACCATCGGTTCGATCGCCAGGACCCAACCAGGTTTCAATCTCGGCCCGGTTCCGGGTCGCCCGTAGTTGGGGACCTGAGGATCTTCATGCATTCGTTGACCGATTCCGTGTCCACAGAAATCCCGAACGACAGTAAACCCAGCCGCCTCGACACAGGCTTGAACCGAATAAGAGACATCGTACAGTCGATTATCCGGGACCATCTGTTCAATCGCCCGCAGCAGGGATTGGCGGGTTACATCGTGGAGACGCAGCGTCTCTGGAGCGACCTTGCCGATCGGGATGCTGATCGCGGCGTCTCCGACATAGCCATCGAGAGTGGCCCCGCAGTCGATCTTGAGAAGGTCTCCGTCGCGCAGCTTCCGATCCGAAGGGATCCCGTGGACGACTTCCTCATTAACCGAAGCACAGATCGAAGCCGGAAAGCCCCGGTACCCCTTGAAGGTCGGAATGGCCCCGGAATCCCGAATCATCGACTCGGCAATGGCGTCAAGTTCCAGCGTCGTCATTCCCGGTTCCGCCAGACCTCGAATCCGCTTGAGGACGCGAGCGACGATCAGCCCAGATCGTCGCATCTTCTCAATCTCTGCCAATGATTTCCGTATTACCATGACGACTGCTTACTCGTCTCTCACTCGTCGAGCGGAGCATCCAACTCACGCATTCCTGGATTCAATGTTCTCACCTTCGATCGACCGGCAGATCTTCTCGAAGACCTCCTGCACGGGGAGCGTTCCGTCGACTTCGATCAGTCGACCGCTCTCCCGGTAGTAGGAGATGACAGGTCGCGTCTTTTCACGATAGGCCGAGAGTCGTAACGACACGGCGGTGGGAGTATCATCTCCCCGCCGCACGAGGGTTGCTCCGTCGAGATCGCAAGTTCCTTCAACCTTGGGCGGTCGAAAGTAGAGATTATAGATCTCGCCACAGCGGCTGCAGGTCATTCGACCCGTCACTCGCTTGAGAAGGATCTCATCGTCCACATCGACCCGAATGAGAAAGACCGTTTTTGACTGCTGGCGGGCCAGCGACTCGAGGTGTTCTGCTTGCGCCAAGGTCCGCGGAAACCCATCGAAAATGTACCCGTCACGGCAATCCTCGCGCGAGGTTCGCTCTTCAATCAACTCTTCGAGGACCTCATCGCGGACGAGCTGACCACTGTTGAGGATTTCACGTAGCTCTTCTCCGAGCGGAGTGTCCGCAAGGGACATCGCTCGAAGCAGATCGCCAGTCGATATCTGCGGGTAGTGATACTTTTCAGAGAGCAAGCGGGCCTGTGTTCCCTTTCCAGCCCCCGGCTGCCCGATCATGACGATGATCTTCGACATGGCGACCACCCGTCTCCTCTGCCGTTCCATTGGGACTCGGCAACACCAACCTTGCGGTCACAGGGGGCCGCGACCTCCGGCAAGAGATTGTTAACTCGTTGCCCGCCGGCCACGAAGCCTTCCCCCCCGCGCACCCAAAAATCCCTCATAGTGGCGCATGACCAGTTGCGCTTCGACTTGGCTGATCGTATCCATCGCGACGCCAACCACGATCAACAGGCTGGTTCCTCCAAAGTAGAAGGAGACACCCAGTCCAGTTGGAATCCAGCTCAGACCTGGAACATTGGAGATCAGGTTATAAAGTGGCTCCCCAATCCAGGGAAGATATTGGACCTTGAACCCGCTAATCATCAATTGCGGAATGAGACAGACCACGACCAAGTAGAGCGCACCAACCGTTGTCAACCGCACGAGAATATTATTAAGGTAATCGGCAGTCCGTTTTCCGGGACGGATCCCCGGGATGAAGGCGCCCTGCTTGCGAAGATTTTCCGCGACCTCGTCGGAATTGAAGACGATCGAGACGTAGAAGAACGCGAAAAGGATGATTCCGCCAATGAAGAGAAGCTCATATACCGGATGGCCGCCACCGAGCCACTCATTCATCTTTTGTAGCCAAGACCAATTACCAAAAGTCGAGAACGTCTGCGGGATCGCCAGGACGGACGAGGCGAAGATGACGGGAATCACTCCAGCAATGTTGACCTTAAGGGGCAAGTGCGAGGTCTGAGTGGTGACCATTTGACGCCCAACCATCCGACGGGTGTGGTTGGTCGGAATCTTTCGCGTACCGCGCTCGAAGAAGACGATTCCGCCGGTCACTACCAGCATGACCACCAGCAGAGCGATCACGAAGAGGGCTGATGCCGGATCCTGGATCTTCTCGAAGAGTTGCTCGACTGCTCGCGGGATGCCAACGACAATTCCGGCAAAGATGAGAAGACTGATTCCATTTCCCACTCCACGCTCGGTGATCTGCTCCCCGATCCACATGATGAACATTGTGCCTGCCATCATCGTCAGGGTCGCCATTGCAATAAAGCTAAAGCCTCCTCCACCGATCACCAAGCCCGGTTGGCGTTGCAGCCAGAAGGAGATCCCCATGGCTTGCACCATGCAAAGACCGACGGTCATATAGCGAGTGTACTGAGTGATCTTTCGCCGCCCCAACTCCCCCTCTTCCTGGATCTTCTTCAAGGAAGGGTAGACCGAGGTCATCAACTGGATGATGATTGACGAAGTGATGTAGGGCATGATTCCAAGTGCGAAGATGGAGATGCGCCTCAGATTCCCCCCGGAGAAAAGGTCGAGCACTCCAAAGAGATTGCCGGCAGCTTGATCCCAGAGCGCTTTGAGTACTTCCTGATCAACGCCTGGAACTGGAATATGAATCCCCACCCGGTAGACCGCCAGCATCGCCAGCGTAAAGAGGACCCGCTTGCGCAGCTCTTCTACCTTGAACAGATTCCGTACCGCATTGAAAAACGATTCGATCATACCCCACTACCCCAGGGAACTGGTCCCTTCAGCTGAACGTAATTCTAGTTACCCATGGAGATCACAACCCCAGGAGAGGAGGTTTCCCTGCTTCTTTCCTCTTCCCGCATCTCTCTTTTGCAATCAGCACAGTGCCGACGCTCAGATATTCATTCCGGGTCTTGTCCCTCGCCTTGCAGACGTCAGATTTCAGACATCTCTTGCCCATCAATCCTCCCTTTTTGAATGGGAGGGGACCCCCGGTCAAGGATCCAACAAGCAGTAGCGAGACTACCCGTTCGCGACGGGTGGGGTGATCAGCGAAGCCGTCCCTCCAGCCGCCTCGATCTTCTGCCGCGCGGCGGCGCTGAACCGGTGAGCACTGATCGTCAACGACTTCGTCAACTCTCCTTCTCCCAGAACGACTACGGACTTGATTCTTGACGCGCGAACCAAGCCCTTGGCTTGCAGCTCAGCTGGAGTGATGGTCGATCCCGCCTCAAAAAGGTTTTCCAAATCTGTAAGATTGACCTCGGCCCAGACACGCTTGAAGATATTGGTGAATCCGCGCTTCGGCAGTCGACGGTGAAGGGGCATCTGCCCCCCTTCAAATCCCCGCTTGCTGCTGTAGCCGGAACGGGACTTTTGCCCCTTGTTTCCGCGAGCGGAGGTCTTGCCCCAACCAGAGCCCGGGCCTCTCCCTACCCGCTTTTTACGGTGTGCGGCCCCCTCTGGCGCCCTCAAATTGTTCAAGCCGATCGGCATACCTGCTCCTCACTATTCGACGATGCGCAACAGATGCGGCACCTTGGCCACCATCCCCCGGATCGAGGGGCTGTCCGGCCGCTCGACCACCTGCCACAGGCGGGTCAGTCCAAGACTGCGCACGATCACCTTATGCTTCTCTGGCGTCGCAATGGCGCTGCGATACCACTCAATTCGGATCGTCTTCGCTTCCGTTCCCATGATTTAGAGCTCCTCTACTGTGCGTCCCCGCATGCGTGCCACCTGTTCCGCACTCTTCATACTTTGGAGTGCGGCAAATGTTGCGCGGATGACGTTGTGCGGATTATTCGAGCCCAGGCACTTGGTCAGGATATTGCTGACTCCGGCGGCATTCATCACTGCTCTGACGGCCCCACCGGCGATCACTCCCGTTCCTTCCCGTGCAGGTTTCAAGAGGACCCGACCGGCGCCAAATCGTCCAGTCATCGGATGCGGTAAGGTCGTGCCCACGAGTGGAACTCGCACCAGGTTCCGCTTAGCTGATTCGATCGCTTTCCGGATCGCCTGCGGAACCTCTTTGGCCTTGCCTGTCCCGAAGCCGACGATCCCCTGTTGATCTCCGACGACGACCAACGCAGCAAAGGAGAGGTTCTTTCCGCCTTTGACCACCTTGGTGACGCGGTTGATCGAGATTACCTGATCTTTCAATTCCAGCCCATCCGGATTAATACGCTCCATACCTGCTCTCACTCCCCGGTTGCCTAAAACTGCAGTCCCGCTTCGCGCGCCGATTCCGCCAACGATTTGACTCGACCGTGGTAGATATATCCACCCCGATCAAAGACGACCTTCGTGATCCCTTTCGCCTGTGCCCGTTCAGCGAGCAGACGACCGATCGTCCGGGCGGCTTCCACATTCCCGCCGGTCGAGAGACCCGCCCCTTTCTCCACCGTGGAGGCAGCGCAGAGGGTGATCCCCTTCTGATCGTCAATCAATTGGGCGTAGATGTGGTTAACACTGCGAAAGATGGCCAGCCGGGGTCGCTCGGGCGTCCCGCTGACACGCTTGCGGATCCTTCGATGAACGGCCTCTCGACTCTCTTGGCGTGATCTCTTTGCCATACTCGTCTTCCTTCCAGCCCTTGCGGGCAATCAACACTCTTTTGGTCGTCCGGGCGGGGGCATCTCACCACTTGGCCGGCCGATCTTTGGCGCCTTCGCCAGTGAGAAGAGGCCTGACCAGCAAGCCAACTCGCCCTGGACCTGGGCAAGGGCCTACTTGCCTGTCTTACCTGCCTTGAACTTGTAGGGGCGGTCAGCGTAGCGGATCCCCTTGCCCTTATAGGCGTCCGGCTTCCGCAGCCGGTTCATATTCGCGGCAGTCTGACCGAGAAGTTCGCGGTCGATCCCGCTGAGGGTGACCGTTGTTTGATACTGGGTGATGGTGCGTGGGAGCTTCTCGACCTTCGCGCTGATGCCGGCTGGCAGAACAAACTCAATCGGGTGCGAATAGCCCAGCGCAAAGACGATACTGTTGCCCCGCAGATCGGCCTTGTACCCGACCCCCACAACATCCATCTGCTGGGTGAAGCCCGCCGAAACGCCGTTGATCGCGTTCGCTACCAAGGCTCTTGCCGTGCCGTGAATCGCGGCGTAGTCGTCACTCGCTCGCTCGGCTTGCAGTTTGCCGTCTTCCATTCGGAAGGTGACTCCCTGCGGAATCGGTGTCTCCAACTTTCCCTTCGGACCGTTGACTTGGACCACCTTCTCCGTAATGGTGATCTTGACGTCCTTCGGAATGTCGATGATCTTCTTTCCTACTCGTGACATAGACCTCTCCGCTCCCGCACTGCTACTCCTTGGAACCACCCGTACCCGTTGCAGCGATGGGCCAATCTCTTGGCTTGTCGCAGCGCCCGGGCAGAGGCTTCAAGGGGAACGTCTACCCAGCCTCCTCCTGAAAGGAAGCGGGCTTCTGGTTAATAGACTTCACAAAGCACTTCGCCGCCAATATTGGACTGGCGAGCCTTCTTTCCGGTCATCACCCCCTGCGAGGTGGTCATAATGCTGATGCCAAGTCCACCAAGAACCTTCGGGATCTCTTTCCCCGGGAGATAAACTCGCCGGCTGGGGAGGGAGACACGCTTGATGTGCGTGATGACACTCTCTCCCTTGGGGCCGTACCGAAGAAAGATCCGCAAGGTCCGGAAGGTGTTGTCCTCATCTGTCTTAATGCTGTAATTGGTGATGTATCCCTCTTCCTTGAGGATGCGCGCAATCTCTACTTTGAGCCGTGATGCGGGCACATCTACCTTGGTATGGCGCGCGGTGATCGCGTTGCGCACCCGAGTCAGCATATCGGAAATCGGATCAGTCATATACGTTTCTTACTCCGCTCTTCTTCGACCTGATGGTATTCGCGGCAGGCCGGTCTCGGACGATGCCACTTGGCTGACGAACCCCGCTGTTCTGACCGCCGAGCGATCAACGCGGAGATGCTCCTCCCTCTTGGCAGCGAACAGACCGACAGGGGCCCCGCAGCTCGAGTGCAGAGGTTGGCTCCTTACCAGCTCGACTTCGTCACTCCAGGAATCTGCCCTTCCAGCGCCAGCTGGCGGAAGCAGATTCGGCACACTTCAAACTTGCGAAGGAATGCCCGCGGACGACCGCAACGCTTGCAACGATTGTAGCCGCGCACTTTGAACTTCGGCCGTCTCTCGGCCTGGACCATCTTTGATGTTTTTGCCATATCCAGTTACCTGTTACTAGTCTTCTGTGCCTAAACTTCCGTACCTGGCTTTGGGCCATACCACGGTTGGTTAGGATCGGAACGGCATTCCGAGTTGACGAAGAAGCGCACGCGCCTCCTCATCGGTCTGGGCGGTGGTCACGATGGAGACGTTCATCCCCCGAACTTTGTCGACCTTTCCGAAATCGATTTCAGGGAAGATCAGCTGATCCTTCAGTCCGATCGTGTAGTTCCCGCGACCATCGAACGACTTGGCTGACACTCCCCGAAAGTCACGCACCCGGGGGAGGGCAATATTCATGAACCGATCCAGAAACTCATACATCCGGTCGCCCCGCAACGTGACCATGGCACCGATGCTCATCCCCTCGCGCAGCTTGAAGGCGGCAATCGACTTTTTCGCCTTGGTGACCACCGGCTTCTGCCCAGTCAGGGTCGCAAGATCGCCGACGGCCGTGTCGATGATCTTGGCGTTCTGGATCGCCTCACCGAGCCCCATATTGATGACGACCTTCTCGATTCGGGGGACACTCATTGGGTTGCGATAGCCAAACTCGCGTGTCAGAGCTGGAGCAACTTCGCGGACATAGCGTTCTTGTAGTCTTGCAGCCATAACCTTCTATCTCTATCTCACAGTCTCGATCTTGGTATGTCTCTCGCGCCTTCCTGCGCCGGATCGCCGAACGCTTGAAGCGGTTTTATGGACGATCCTCTGGAGGCTTCTGGGTCTTGGTGGGAGAGAATGGCACCAGAGGACCACTTCCGCGTGAAGCCTGGCAGTTCAATCGAGCGCCTCTCCGGTTCGCTTGGAGACCCGGACTTTCCGACCATCGGCGAGAGTCTGGTATCCAACGCGCGTCGGGACACCCGCTTCGAGGACCATGACGTTGGAGACGTCGATTGGCGCTTCGCGCTCGATGATGCCCCCGGCGATCCCGCGAGGTCGATTGGCCCGCTCGTGATGCTTGAGCAGGTTGACCCCCTCGACGAGAACTTTGTTCTTGCGAGTCAGGACTTCGATGACGCGCCCCCGTTTCCCCTTGTCCCGTCCAGAGAGGACGACCACCTGATCGTTCTTCTTGATTTTCATTCGTACCGTCATAATTGCCTCACCCACACCATTCGGACCAATTTGGGGATCTGCCACTGGCTAGATCACTTCTGGCGCCAGACTGACAATCTTCATGAACCCACGGTCGCGCAGTTCGCGGGCGACAGGGCCGAAGACACGCGTTCCAATTGGATCGCCATCGTTCTTGATCAGCACCGCTGCATTCTGGTCGAAGCGGATGTAGGTTCCATCCTTCCGGCGAACCTCTTTGCGGGTTCGGACGATGACCGCCTTGACCACCTGCTTTTTCTTGACCGTACCGTCGGGATTGGCCTCTTTGACGGAAGCCGTGATGACATCGCCGACGCTGGCGCGCGAACCGATATTGCCTCCCAGCGGAAGGATCATGGCGATCTTCTTCGCACCGGAATTATCGGCAACTTCAAGAATCGAACGCATTTGAACCATAACCAGTCTCCCTTGCCAATCCGAGTCTACCGCTCTGCCACTGTTTGGACCGTCGTCGCTACCCCTCGAAGGGCAGCCTGACGCTGGTCAATCTTTCTTCGGTCGCGCTTCACTTGCCGGCTTGCGTCTTGGACCATCTGGAGCGCGATCAAGTTCCCAAGAATTCGATGTCCCACCCGATGACCCACCGATTGGCCGCCATCGATCTCACCCATCGGGGAGATCCTGCCTTCGCTCCGCGAGGGCCAATCGCCTTTGGTGGCTCACCCTTGACGACTGGCGTGAGCGAAACGGGCCGTGATTGACCACCTCGACTTGCACCGGGCCGACCAAGGCTTGACCAGCCTTAGCGTGAAGCCTTCCGGAGCACCTCGACGACGCGCCACCGCTTGCGAGCAGAGAGTGGGCGTGTCTCGACAATTCGCACTTGGTCCCCGATGCCAATGCCTTCGATCTCATTGTGGGCCATGAACTTGTCCCGCTTGCGCACGTAACGCTTGTAGATCGGATGCTTGATCAATCGGTCGACGCGCACCACCACAGTCTTGGTCATCTTATCACTGGTGACCAATCCAATCTTCTCTGTGCGACGTCCACGAACTGGAACCGCCGAAACCGGGCTCTCTGCGGCCAACTTTTGGCTCTCCCCCGCGCCTTCCAGGATTTCCTTACTCTCTTCACTCATAACAGTTCTCTTCTCTGCCCCTCTGACTTGAAATCGTGCCTCAGCTGTGAGCGACTCGACCGAAGGCGTTACTTCTCGATGCCTAGCGCCCGGGCGCGCAGTAAGGTCTTGAGGCGGGCCAACTCTTTTCTGTCGAGGCGAATCCGCTTGACCGTATCGGTATCGCCGAGTGCCTTGCGGAAATTGAGGCGGAATAGAGACTCTTTGATCTCACCGATCCGGCTTGCCAGAGCTTCACTCGACTGTTGTCGGACGCTGTCCAGTTTCGCCTTCATACCGCACCACCTTCCTGATCTTGTCGGGAGACAAACCTCGTTTTGATCGAGAGCTTGGCGGCGGCCAATTCCATGGCCCGCTTGGCCGTCTCCTCGTCGACCCCCTCCATCTCGAAGAGGATTCGTCCGGGCTTGATGACCGCGACCCATCCTTCCGGGGCGCCTTTCCCCTTACCCATACGAGTCTCCGCGGGCTTCTTGGTGATGGGCTTATCGGGAAAGACTCGTATCCAGAGCTTTCCCCCACGCTTGACGTACCGGGTAATCGCGACGCGCCCGGCCTCGATCTGCTTCCCCGTGATCCAGGCAGCTTCCACCGCCTTCAGGGCAAACTGCCCGAAGGAGATGGTGGCCCCACGGTTGGCGACCCCACTGCGTCGTCCGCGTTGCTGTCTGCGATACTTAACCTTCTTGGGTGTTTTATATTCAGCCATAACAAAATCCGGAAAATGGGAGGGAAGACCTTGGGGAGACCAGCTCCATCGCGGCCTCCGGCAATCATCTTCACCGGGAGTCCAATGCCACTGGGCGGACTACCGCTTCATCATTGCTTCCCGGGGATTCATGATCTCCCCCCGGTAGACCCACACTTTGATACCGATCACGCCGAAGGTCGTGTTGGCCTCAGCAAATCCGTAGTCGATATCGGCACGCAGGGTGTGGAGCGGCAGTCGGCCCTGCAGTGTCCACTCCGAGCGGGCAATTTCCGCTCCATTGAGCCGACCCGAGACACGCACCTTGATGCCAAGGGCACCGAACCGCAGCGCCTCTTCCACCGACTTGCGCATCGCACGGCGGAAGGCAATCCGCTTCTCGAGCTGCTGCGCGATCTTCTCGGCCTGGAGCTGTGCATTCAGTTCAGGCTTGTGAATCTCGCGGATATCGATGAAGACCTCTTTCTTGGTGCGCTGACTGATCTCCTGCTTGAGCTTGTCGATCTCCGATCCCTTACGACCAATGATCACCCCTGGACGGGAGGTATAGATGATCACGCGCAGGCGATTCGCCGCCCGATCGATCTCGATCTGGGAGACTCCGGCACCGGCAAAGCGCCCCTTGAGTTCCTTCTTGAGCTTGAGATCCTCGAGGAGCAGCGTGCCGAACTCCCGCTTCGAGAACCAGCGCGATCGCCACGTCCGGTTGTATCCGAGCCTGAACCCGTAGGGATGTACTTTCTGACCCATCTGATCGACTCCGTTACTTGTCCGCAACCTTGA